>NZ_JACYNS010000041.1:0-21300 GCF_014839405.1 Frigoribacterium sp. CFBP 13605
CCCCCTCGCCTGACCCGCCGCCGCACCGCCTCGCCCCGCCCCGGCGCCCCCCACCCCCCCGCACCGCCCGCTACGGCGTGTGCCGCGCTTCCCGTATGACTTCCTGCCAAGGTGACTTCGGCCACCCCGCCGCGTGGTCGGCAACTCCTGCCCCCTGCTGCGTCGGTCGGCGCGGGCCCCGTGTTTCCGGGCCCGGGCGTTCGGGGTGGAGCACGAGTCCGGAGTTGCCGACACGTCCCACGTCGCGCACGGGGGTCGAGGTCGAGGCCAGGTCGTCCGCTGCACGTTCCCGACGGCCGTCGCACGCCCGGGAATGCCACGCCCCACCCCGCGGTTCACCGAAGTGCATGCAAACGCATGCAGATGTTCTAAGGTGGAGCAATGCAGTTCGGAATCTTCAGCGTCGGCGACATCACGACCGACCCCACCACCGGTGCCACCCCGACCGAGGGCGAGCGCCTCCAGGCGATGGTCACCATCGCGAAGAAGGCCGAGGAGGTCGGCCTCGACGTCTACGCCGCAGGCGAGCACCACAACCCGCCCTTCGTGAACTCGAGCCCGACGACCCTCCTCGCCTACATCGCCGCGCAGACCGAGCGCATCGTGCTCAGCACGGCCACGACGCTCATCACGACGAACGACCCGGTCAAGATCGCCGAGGACTTCGCGATGCTCCAGCACCTCGCCGGTGGCCGGGTCGACCTCACGCTCGGTCGCGGCAACACGGGCCCGGTCTACCCCTGGTTCGGTAAGGACATCCGCCAGGGCATCAACCTGGCGATCGAGAACTACGCCCTGTTGCACCGCCTCTGGCGCGAGGACGTCGTCGACTGGAAGGGCCACTTCCGCACGCCGCTGCAGGGCTTCACGGCGACCCCGCGTCCCCTCGACGGCGTCGCGCCCTTCGTCTGGCACGGGTCGATCCGCAGCCCCGAGATCGCCGAGCAGGCCGCCTACTACGGCGACGGCTTCTTCGCCAACCACATCTTCTGGCCCGCCTCGCACACGAAGCAGATGGTCGAGCTCTACCGCAGCCGCTTCGAGCACCACGGGCACGGGCGTGCCGACCAGGCGATCGTCGGTCTCGGCGGTCAGGTCTTCCTGGCGAAGAACTCGCAGGACGCCAAGCGCACCTTCCGTCCCTACTTCGACAACGCCCCGGTCTACGGCCACGGTCCCTCGATGGAGGACTTCACGAGCCAGACCCCGCTCACCGTCGGCAGCCCCCAGGAGGTCATCGACCGCACCCTCGGCTTCCGCGACTACGTCGGCGACTACCAGCGCCAGCTCTTCCTCATGGACCACGCCGGCCTGCCCCTGAAGACGGTCCTCGAGCAGCTCGACATCCTCGGCAGCGAGGTCGTGCCGGTCCTCCGTCGCGAGTTCGCCGCGAACCGTCCGGCCGACGTGCCCGACGCCCCCACGCATGCCTCGCTCGTCGAGGCCGCGACCCGGGCGTCGCGGTCCACGGCCACACCCACCGCGCACGACGCGCTCACCGCGTCGTCCGCCCGCTGAGACACGCAGGAGGCGCGCCATGAGCACCAAGAAGATCGTCGCCCTGTCCGCGGGGCTGGGCCAACCGTCCTCCACCCGTCTGTTGGCCGACCGGCTGGTCGAGGCCACCACGCGTGACCTCGTCGGCCGCGGCTCGTTCGTCGAGGTCGAGGTCGTCGAGCTGCGCGACCTCGCGCACGAGGTGACGGACGCGATGCTGACCGGTTTCGCGCCTCCCGCCCTCGCCGAGGCGCTCGAGAAGGTGACGAGTGCCGACGGCGTGATCGCGGTCACGCCCGTCTTCTCGTCCTCGTACAGCGGCCTGTTCAAGTCGTTCGTCGACGTGATGGACCACAAGGCGCTGACCGGCACGCCCGTGCTGATCGGGGCGACCGGCGGAACGGCCCGCCACTCGTTGGCCCTCGAGTACGCGGTGCGACCCCTGTTCGCCTACCTCCAGGCCGTCGTCGTGCCCACCTCCGTGTTCGCGGCGTCCGAGGACTGGGGCGAGGGCGACGGCACCTCCACGACGCTGCCCGAGCGGGTCACGCGCGCCGCGGGGGAGTTCGCCGAGCTCGTGGCGCGGCACGAGGGCGCGCTCGACGACCCGTTCGCCGCGGTCGTCCCGTTCGACGAGCAGCTCCGGCGCCTCGCCGTGGGCGGCGACGACCTGCAGGACTGAGACGTCGGACGAGGAGGCGCGGTGCCGGTCCCGACCACGTCCCGTCCGTCGGGGCATGAACCGCGCCTCCCCGGCGTTGCCCCTCGTCAGACCCCAGGAGGACCGATGACCGACAGCACCGCCGACACCACCCGCCCGTCCGAGCACGCGGCCGCGCAGGCCGAGCTCGACCGCTTCCACGTCCTGCGCCGCACCCGCGCGGTGTCGCCGCAGGGTCCGCTCGCCCTGACCGGCACGCAGTGGGTCGACCACGAGCAGACCGTCTGGGGCGTGCCGGGCCGCTGGGCGCCGACCCCGCAGGGCGTGTCGGGACTGGCGCTGACGGCCGCCGCCGCGGACGGCATCCACGTGGACGGCGACCTGGTCGACGGCACCGTCGTCGTGGCGGGTGACGACGCGCTGGTCCCGAGCAGCCTCCGGTTCTCGGAGACGACGACCGGCACGGTGATCGCGAACGACGACCACACCGGGTACGCCCTGCGCGTCTGGGACTCCGCGTCGGACGCCGTGACGGGCTTCGGGTCGATCGACGCCTTCCCGTTCGACCCGGACTGGGTCGTCACGGCCGACTTCGTGCCGACCGCGCCCGACACCCAGGTCGACATCCGTCACCAGGCGGACCTCGAACTCAGTCGGCCCAAGCCGTTGCCCGGGCTCATCCGCTTCACCCGCGACGGGGTCGACCACGAGCTCGCGGCGTTCCCGTCGGGTGACGGCGACCGGTTGCAGCTCGTCTTCGGCGACGCGACCAACGGCGACAGCACGTACTCGGTGGGGCGGTTCCTCTTCCCGGTGCCGAACGGCGACGGCACCATCACGCTCGACTTCAACCGGGCCGTCCTGCCGCCCTGCGCCTTCTCGTACGCCTTCAACTGCCCGATCCCGCCGGCCCAGAACCGGTTCGCGTCGCCGATCGAGGCGGGCGAGAAGAACGTCCTCGACGCCGCCGGGCAGCCGCTGCACTGAGAACGGCCCGTCGGTGTCGGCGCCGGGTGGGATGATCAGGCGGTGTTCTTCCTGCTGCGTCGACTGCCCGACAGCGACGTCGAGCTGACGCGGTACGAGCGCGACGCGTCGGGGCGGCTCGAGGCGGTCGGCGTGGAGACCATCCCCGCGGCCGACCTGCCGGCGCGCGTGGCCGGCCTCGAGCGCGAGGCCTCGCCCCGCTGGGTCTGGGACGACACCCCGCGGTGGTACCCGCGCCTCCTCGACGCGGGGGTCACGCTGGCGCGCTGCGTCGACCTCCGGCTCGTGCACGCGATCCTGCGACGGTCGACGGCGGCGCCGACCTTCCCCCTCGGAGGCGCGGCTCCCGGGCCGTGGGACGTCGCCCAGGCGGTGCCGGGCGAGTCCGACGGCCTCTTCGAGGTCCTCCCCGAGTCGCTGCCCGACCCGGCGGCCGAGTTCCTCTCCCAGCGCGAGGCGGTCGAGGCGTCGCCCGCCCGGGGGCGACTCGCGCTGCTCGTCGCCGCCGAGTCCACCGGCGCGTTGATCGCGGCCGAGATGCGCCACCGGGGCATCCCGTGGTCGCCCCGGGTGCACGACGAACTGCTGACCGGCGCCCTCGGGCCGAGGCCCGCCCCGGGGGAGCGACCGGCCCGCATGCGCGACGCCCTCGACGAGGTGCGGCAGGCGCTCGACGCGCCCGACCTCAACCCCGATTCGCCCGCCGAGCTGATCAGGGCCCTGAACCGTGCGGGCGTGCTCGTGCAGTCGACGCGGCAGTGGGAACTGCAACGGCACGAGCACCCCGTGATCGAGCCGTTGCTCCGCTACAAGAAGATGCAGCGGCTGCTCGTCGCCAACGGCTGGGCCTGGCTGGACGCCTGGGTGCACGGTGGGCGCTTCCGCCCCGACTACGTGCCGGGCGGCGTCGTGACCGGCCGGTGGGCCACGAGCGGAGGAGGCGCGCTGCAGCTTCCCCGGGCGGTCCGCGGGGCCGTCGTGGCCGACCCGGGCTGGAAGCTCGTGGTCGCCGACGCCTCGCAACTCGAGCCGCGCATCCTGACCGGCCTGTCCGGCGACCGCTCGATGGCCCGGGCCGGGTCGGGCGACCTCTATGAGGGCATCGTCGCCAGCGGAGCCGTCGCCACGCGGGCCGAGGCCAAGGTCGCGATGCTCGGCGCGATGTACGGCGCGACCCAGGGCGAGAGCGGCCGTCTCGTGCCCCGCCTGGCGCGGCGGTTCCCCGACGCCATGGCGCTCGTCGAGACGGCGGCGCGCACGGGCGAGGCCGGGGGAGTCGTCGACACCCTGCTCGGCCGCAGTTCGCCGCGGCCGTCCGACGACCCGGACGCCTCCGGGGGCGCCGGGGCGGGCGCGCTGCCTCCCGAGATGGGCGTGCGGCCGGCCGATCGCGACGCACGCTCGTGGGGTCGGTTCACGCGCAACTTCGTCGTGCAGGGCACCGCCGCGGAGTGGGCCCTCTGCTGGATGGGCGCCTTGCGCCGTCGTCTGCACGCGCGCTGGGGGACCGGCGTCCCGGCACCCCACTTCGTGTTCTTCCTGCACGACGAGGTGGTGGTGCACGCCCCCGCGGCCGCCGCCGACGAGGTCGCCGCGATGGTCGTCGACAGCGCGGTCGAGGCCGGCCGGCTGCTCTTCGGCGACGCCCCGGTGGCCTTCCCGGTCACGGTCGCGGTCGTGGACGACTACTCGCAGGCCAAGTGAGCCGGCCGGCCGTGCGAGACGCCGCACCATTCGCAGGTGTTACACAGTTGTGATTTCTCAGGCGGGTCGGTCATAATTCACAGAACGGGCACCGTCCCGCGCATCACCGGGTCCCGGCCCGCACAATCGAAGAACGCACACGAGTCACGTCTGACAGGTCGATGGGGAAGTCGCACCTGAACCAGATGGAGGAATCGTGGCTGCTGCAACCGCTCGGGGAGTGCTCTACGTGCACTCGTCCCCTCGTGCACTGTGCCCACACGTCGAGTGGGCCGTCGGTCGTGCCCTCGGGCACGGCGTGAACTTCGCCTGGGTCGACCAGCCCGTGCTGCCCGGCGCCCAGCGCACCGAGTTCTCGTGGCAGGGGGACGAGGGCTCCGGCGCGCGCATCGCCTCTGCTCTGCGGGGCTGGGAGCACCTCCGCTACGAGGTGACCGAAGACCCCGGCGAGACCCACGACGGGGGTCGCTGGATGCACTCTCCCGACCTGGGCGTGTTCTTCGCCCAGACCGACACCGCCGGCAACACGGTCATCCCCGAGGACCGCATCCGCTACGCGATGGAGATCGCGGGGTCGAACACCCTCGAGCTGCACCGCGAGCTGCGTCTCGCCCTCGGCCAGGCCTGGGACGACGAACTCGAACCGTTCCGCTACAGCGGCGAAGGCAACCCCGTCGTCTGGCTGCACAAGGTCAGCTGACCCGCCGCGGCCCGGGGATGGGCGCACCGGGTGACGACGCAGGAGGCGCGGGTGGCGTGATCATGCCACCCGCGCCTCCTGCGTCGGTCGCCTCGTTCAGACCGAGCGGAACCCGACGACGGCGTTGTGGCCGCCGAAGCCGAACGAGTTGCTGATGGCCACGATCTCGCCCTCGGGCAGGGGGCGCGGTTCTCCGACGACGACGTCCATGTCGATCTCGTCGTCCATCTGCGTGACGTTGATCGTCTGCGGTGCCACGCGCTCGTGCAGCGCCTTGACCGTGAACAGCGCCTCGATGCCGCCCGCGCCG
This sequence comes from Frigoribacterium sp. CFBP 13605, assembly GCF_014839405.1. Lineage (NCBI taxonomy): Bacteria > Bacillati > Actinomycetota > Actinomycetes > Micrococcales > Microbacteriaceae > Frigoribacterium > Frigoribacterium sp. CFBP 13605. Next base: position 5,860 of record NZ_JACYNS010000041.1, read on the forward strand.
CCGAGCAGGTGGCCCGTGGCCGCCTTGGTCGCCGAGACGATCAGCTTCGAGGTGTGGTCGCCGAAGACGCGCTTGATGGCGTGGTACTCGGCGATGTCGCCGACCGGGGTGCTCGTCGCGTGGGCGTTGACGTGGACGACCTGGTCGCGGTCGACCCCCGCGTTCTCGAGCGTCGCGATGACGGCCCGGGCGGCGCCGGTGCCCTCGGGGTCGGGAGCGGTGATGTGGTACGAGTCGCTGGTGACCGCACCACCGATGAGCTCGGCGTAGATGCGGGCCCCGCGGGCCAGGGCGTGCTCCTCGGTCTCGAGGACGAGCGCGGCGCCTCCTTCGGCGAGGACGAAGCCGTCGCGCGTGACGTCGTAGGGACGCGAGGCGGTGGCGGGGTCGTCGTTGCGCTTCGAGAGGGCCTGCATGGCCGCGAAGGAGGCCAAGGGCATCGGGTGGATGGCCGCCTCGGAACCGCCGGCGACGGCGATGTCGGCGAGGCCGGACTGCAGGTGCTCGTAGGCCATGGCGATCGACTCGGTGCTGGAGGCGCAGGCCGACACGACCGTGCGGGCTCCGGCGCGCGCACCCAGGCTCATCGAGATGGCGGCGGCGGGACCGTTCGGCATGAGCATGGGGACGGTCATCGGCAGGACGCGTCGCGGGCCCTTCTCGCGCAGGGTGTCCCACCCGTCGAGCAGCGTCCAGACACCGCCGATCCCGGTGGCCCAGTCGACGATGAAGCGTTCGGGGACGACCTCGGGCGAGCCGGCGTCGGCCCAGGCCTCGCGGGCCGCGGTGAGCGCGAACTGGCTCGACGGGTCGAGGCGCTTGATCTCGCGGCGGTCGAGCACGTCGGCCGAGGGGGTGCGTGCCTGGCCGGCGAAGGTGACGGGCAGCTCGTACTTGGCGACCCAGTCCTGTTCGAGCGTGGTGATGCCCGACTGGCCGGCGAGCAGGTTCTGCCAGCTCTCGGTGGCGGTGCCACCGAGCGGGCTCGTGGCGCCGAGGCCGGTGACGACGATCTTCTTGGTCATTGACGTTCCTTCTGGGAGGGCCGGTCGGTGGGCTGTGCCGATGTACGACGACGCCGTGACCCGGGCTGCAGCCGAGGCTGGTGGCGTGGGGTCGACGGCGTCGAGGGCACAGCGGCGGGGCCCGGTCGCCGTGACGGCGACCGGGCAGCCGACGTCTTAGTTCTGCGCCTTGTGGATGTACGTGACGGCGTCGCCGACGGTCTTGAGGTTCTTGACCTCTTCGTCGGGGATCTTGACGTCGAACTTCTCTTCGGCGTTGACGACGATGGTCATCATGGAGATCGAGTCGATGTCGAGGTCGTCGGTGAACGACTTGTCCATCTCGACGGTGTCGGTGGCGATCCCGGTCTCGTCGTTGACGAGCTCGGCGAGGCCGGCGAGGACTTCTTCGGTGGACAGTGCCATGGTGTTGTCTCCTTGAGGGGGTGTCGTTGTGACCGGGGTAAAGCCTATACAGCGCCCCGCGGTCGGGCGGGCAGCGGCGCGCTAGGGCAGCACGACCACCTGGGCACCGAACACGAGTCCGGCACCGAAACCGATCTGCAGCGCGAGACCGCCACTGAGTTCGGGGTGTTCGTCGAGCAGTCGGTGGGTCGCGAGCGGGATGCTGGCGGCCGAGGTGTTGCCGGTGGTCGCGATGTCGCGACCGATCACGACGGACTCGGGCAGGCCGAGCTGCTTCGCGAACTCGTCGATGATGCGCATGTTGGCCTGGTGGGGCACGAAGGCCGACAGCTGCTCGGCGGTCACGCCGGCGCGTTCGAGGGCCTCCTTCGCGACCTTGGCCATCTCCCAGACGGCCCAGCGGAAGACCGTCTGACCTTCTTGGCGGAGGGTCGGCCAGGGGATCTCACCGGCGCCCTCGCGGTACTCGGTCATGGTGTTGGTCATGCCGATGGCGTCCCACTTCGAGCCGTCCGAGCCCCAGACCGTCGGGCCGATGCCCGCGGTGTCGGACGGGCCGACGACGGCCGCACCCGCTCCGTCGGCGAGCAGGAACGAGATCGTGCGGTCGGTCGGGTCGATGACGTCGCTGAGCTTCTCGGCACCCACGACGAGGACGTACTCGGCGAGGCCCGACTTGACGAACGAGTCGGCCTGCGCGATGCCGTACGTGAAGCCGGCGCAGGCGGCCGAGATGTCGTAGGCGGCGGCCGGGTTGGCACCGACGCGCTCGGCGAGCAGCGAGGCGACGGACGGGGTCACGACGCCGGCACCGATGGTCGACACGAGGACGGCGCCGATCTGGTCGGGGCGGATGCCCGACTTGGCGATGGCCTCGTTGGCGGCGGTCTCGGCGAGGTCGACGACCTTGACGTCCTTGCCTGCCCGTCGGCGGGTGATCACACCGGTGCGCTGCTGGATCCACTCGTCGCTGGAGTTGATCGGTTCGATGATGTCGGCGTTCGGGACCACGTTCTCACCGCGGGCGGCGCCGAGTGCGTAGATCCGGGTGAACTGCGCACCGGTGGTCTGGTTGAGCTGGGGGGTGGTCATGCTGCTCCCTCGATGAGGTCGACGGCGGCCTGCAGGTCGTCGGGTGTCTTGACGGCGACCGAGGGGACACCCCTCAGCGCACGCTTGGCCAGGCCGGTCAAGGCTCCGGCCGGGGCGAGTTCGACGATGCCCGTCACACCGGCGTCGGCGAACGACCGCATGGTCGCATCCCAACGGACGGGAGACGACACCTGGCCGACGAGCAGCTCGACGAAGCGCGCGCCCGAGTCGACGGTGCTGCCGTCGTGGTTGGTCCAGAGCGTCGTCGAGGGGTCGGCGGCCGTGACCGAGGCGGCGGCGGCGCGGAGGCGCTCGACGGCGGGCTGCATGTACCGCGTGTGGAAGGCGCCGGCGACCTGGAGGGGCACGACGCGGCTCTTGGCCGGCGGGTCGGCCGCCAGCTCGGCGAGGGCGGCGGTCTCGCCGGCGACGACGATCTGGCCGCCACCGTTGTAGTTGGCGGGGAAGAGCCCGAGCGCGTCAAGACGGGCGAGCAGTTCGGCTTCGTCACCGCCGAGCACGGCGCTCATGCCGGTCTCGACGAGTGCGGCGGCGTCGGCCATGGCCCGGCCCCGCTCGGCGACGAGCGTGACGGCGTCGACGTCGCTCAGCACGCCGCTGACGGCCGCGGCGGTGAACTCGCCGACCGAGTGGCCCGCGACGCCGGCGACGGCGGAGCGCTCGACACGGCCGAAGAGGGCACGGGCGGTCAGGATGCCGGCCGCGACGATGAGGGGCTGGGCCACGGCGGTGTCGCGGATCGTGTCGGCGTCGGACGTGGTGCCGTGGGCGACGAGATCGAGGCCTGCCGCGTCGGAGAGCGACGTCAGCAGCTCACGCTGGTCGGGGTCGGCCAGCCAGGGGTCGAGGAAACCGGGAGTTTGGGAGCCCTGACCGGGCGCTACGACAACGATCACTGGACCATCATGCCAATGAGTCGAGGGTCTGCGGTGTAGCAACTCGACCAAAGATGAGCGAGAACGTTGTCGAAGCGCACAGCCGTCCTCGCGGTCAGCCCGACGGTCACTTGCGTCGGACCCCTGAGCCCTCGGGGTCGGCGATCGATCCGAGCACGAGCGCCGACTGGAGGATCAGCGCCTCACGGGCGCCGGTCGCATCCCAGCCGATCACGTCCGTGACGCGCTTCAGGCGATAGCGCACGGTGTTCGGGTGCACGAAGAGTTCGCGTGCCGTGGCCTCGAGCGAGCGCCCGTTGTCGAGGTAGCACCACAAGGTCGTCAGCAACTCGGTCGAGTGCGTCTTCAGGGGCTTGTAGATGCGGTTGACGAGGGTCGACCGTGCGACCGGGTCCCCCGCGAGGGCGCGCTCGGGCAGGAGGTCGTCGGCGAGGACGGGGCGGGGCGCGTTGCGCCAGGCCCGTGCGACCGCGAAACCGGCGAGGGCGGCCTTGGCGCTCTTCGAGGCGTCGACGAGGCTCGGCACCTCGTGGCCGAGCACGAGGTGCCCGTCGCCGAAGCCGGGTTCGAGGGCACGCGCGATCTCGGTGAAGCTGGGATGGGTCGAGGAGGCGCTGCCCTCGTCGAGCGGATCGGCCCGCCCGATGACGAGCACCAGTCGGCTGCCCTGCACGCCGATGAGCACGTCGGCCTCCCGGTGCCGGGCCGTGCGCCGCAGCATGTCGACGTCGAGCATCCGCGGAGCCGTGCCGACGAGGACGGCGACCTCACCGTGCCCGTGCCATCCGAGCGCGGCGATGCGGCTGGGCAACTCGTCGTCGTACTCGCCGCTCAGGATCGAGTCGACGACCAGGGCCTCGAGTCGGGCGTCCCAGAGGCCACGGGCTTCGGCGGCCCGGGCGTAGACGTCCGCCGAGGCGAACGCGATCTCTCGCGAGTAGAGGAGGATCGCTTCGCGCAACGAGTCGTCGCCGTCCTTGACGCGTTCTTCCACGACCTCGACGGTGATGCGGATGAGCTGCAGGGTCTGCGTGAGGCTGACCGAGCGGAGAAGTTCGCGGGGGGCCGAACCGAAGACGTCGGCTGCGATCCACGGGGTGGATCGCGGGTCGGCGAACCAGCTGATGAACGAGGTGATGCCGGCCTGGGCGACGAGCCCCACCGCCGAGCGACGCCCGGGAGGCATGTCCCCGTACCAGGGCAGCGTCTCTTCGAGGCGCTTGATGGTCGCGGTGGACAGCTCACCCGAGACCGTCCGCAGCCACGCGAGCGTGCGCTCTTTCGTGGCCGCGGACGGCTGCAGGGGCGATCCGGGCACCCGCTCGGCGCTCACGGGGTCGTCAGGCCTCCCCGCCGGCGGTGCCGCTGGTGCCGGCCGTGACGTCGTGCAGCTGGTAACGATCGATCGCCTGCTGGACCACAGCGGGGTCGACCTCGCCGCGACGGGCCAGGGCCTGCAGGGTGCGGACGACGACCGACGGTCCGTCGATCTTGAAGAACCGGCGGGCGGCGGCCCGGGTGTCGCTGAAACCGAAGCCGTCGGCCCCGAGGGTCAGGTAGTCGCCGGGCACGTACTCGCGGATCTGGTCGGGCACGGCGGCCATGAAGTCGCTCGTGGCGATGACGGGGCCCTCGGAGTCCTTCAGCTTCTCGGTGACGTAGGGCGTCTTCGGCTCGTCGTTCGGGTGCAGGAAGTTGTGCTCCTCGGCGGCCAGGCCGTCGCGGCGCAGTTCGTTCCAGCTGGTGACGCTCCAGACGTCGGCCGCGACGTTCCAGTCGTCGGCGAGCAGCTGCTGCGCCTCGAGAGCCCACGGCACACCGACGCCGGACGCCAGGAGCTGGGCGCGGGGACCCAGGTTCTCGGCGTCCTTGAGCTTGTAGATGCCGCGCACCACGCCGTCCACGTCGAGGCCCTCGGGTTCGACGGGCTGGGCCATCGGCTCGTTGTAGACGGTGATGTAGTACATGACGTTCGGGTCGGAGTGCGACGCGTTGCCGTGCTCGTCCGTGCCGTACATGCGGTCCATGCCCGACTTGACGATGTGCCCGAGCTCGTAGCCGAACGCCGGGTCGTACGAGACGACCGCGGGGTTCGTCGACGCCAGCAGCGGGGAGTGGCCGTCGGCGTGCTGGAGGCCCTCGCCGGTCAGCGTCGTGCGACCCGCGGTGGCACCGATGATGAAGCCGCGCGCCATCTGGTCGCCGGCGGCCCACATGGCGTCACCGGTGCGCTGGAACCCGAACATCGAGTAGAAGACGTAGACCGGGATGAGCGGTTCGCCCTGCGTCGAGTACGAGGTGCCGACGGCGGTGAAGGCCGCGAACGCGCCGGCCTCGTTGATGCCGACGTGGATGATCTGTCCCTGCGGGCTCTCTTTGTAGGCGAGCAGCAGTTCGCGGTCGACCGACGTGTAGTGCTGACCGTTCGGGTTGTAGATCTTGGACGTCGGGAAGTACGCGTCCATGCCGAAGGTGCGGGCCTCGTCGGGGATGATCGGCACGATGCGGTGGCCGAAGTCGGGCGAGCGCAGCAGGTCCTTCAGGAGGCGCGCGAAGGCCATCGTCGTGGCGACCTCCTGCTTGCCCGACCCCTTCTTGACGACGTCGTAGGTCTTCGCCTCGGGGACCGCGATCTGGGTGTACTTGGTCCGGCGCTCGGGCACGTAGCCGCCCAGCGCACGACGACGCTCCTGCATGTACTGGATCGCGTCGTCGTCCTGACCGGGGTGGTAGTACGGCGGCAGGTACGGGTTCTCGTCGAGCTGGGCGTCGATGATCGGGATGCGGAGCTCGTCGCGGAACTGCTTGAGGTTGTCGAGCGTGAGCTTCTTCATCTGGTGGGTGGCGTTGCGCCCCTCGAAGGACGGCCCCAGGCCGTAGCCCTTGACCGTCTTGGCGAGGATGACCGTGGGCTGTCCCTTGTGCTCGGTCGCGGCCTTGAAGGCGGCGTAGACCTTGCGGTAGTCGTGGCCACCGCGCTTGAGGTTCCAGATGTCGTCGTCCGAGTAGTCCGCGACGAGTTCGAGGGCGCGCGGGTCGCGACCGAAGAAGTTGTCGCGGACGTAGCCGCCGCTCTCGGCCTTGTAGGTCTGGAAGTCGCCGTCGGGCGTGGTGTTCATGAGGTTGAGCAGTGCGCCGCTCGAGTCGTTCGCGAGCAGGGTGTCCCACTCGCGACCCCAGACGACCTTGATGACGTTCCAGCCGGCGCCGCGGAAGAACGACTCGAGTTCTTGGATGATCTTCCCGTTGCCGCGGACCGGGCCGTCGAGGCGCTGCAGGTTGCAGTTGATGACGAAGTTCAGGTTGTCGAGGCCCTCGTTGGCCGCCACCTGCAGCTGACCGCGGCTCTCGACCTCGTCCATCTCGCCGTCGCCGAGGAACGCCCAGACCTGCTGGTCGCTGGCGTCCTTGATGCCACGGTTGGTGAGGTACTTGGCGACCTGCGCCTGGTAGATCGCGTTGATCGGACCGAGGCCCATCGACACGGTCGGGAACTGCCAGAAGTCGGGCATGAGGCGCGGGTGCGGATACGAGCTGAGTCCGCCCGAGGCGTGCGACTTCTCTTGGCGGAAGCCGTCGAGCTGGTCCGTGCCGAGCCGGCCCTCGAGGTAGGCGCGGGCGTACATGCCGGGGGAGGCGTGGCCCTGGAAGAACACCTGGTCGCCGCCACCGGAGTGGTCCTGACCGCGGAAGAAGTGGTTGTTGCCGACCTCGTACAGGGCGGCGGACGAGGCGTACGTCGAGATGTGGCCACCCACCGAGACGCCGGGGCGCTGGGCGCGGTGCACCGTGATGGCGGCGTTCCAGCGGACCCACTTGCGGTAGCGGCGCTCGATGTCTTCGTCGCCGGGGAACTCGGGCTCGTCCTCGGGGGCGATGGTGTTGACGTAGTCCGTCTTCGGCACCATCGGCACGCCCAGGTGCAGCTCGCTCGACCGGGTGAGCAGGCTCTTCATGATCTCGCGGGCACGTTCGTGACCCTGCGCCTTCACGAGAGCGTCGAGCGACTCACGCCACTCGGCGGTCTCTTCGGGATCGCGATCGGCCTTGTCGACCGTGTACGGGTCCTGATCGTTAACCGTCACCCTTGACCTCAATCATCTGTGTGGAGCAGCCGTCTCTTGGAGGGCCACCGCGTGGAGTGGACAAACAGATGTCAGGCCCGTCGTGCCCGGGTTCCGAGACGCACTCCGCCTGACCAGCCCACTCTAGTTGCCCGGACCGGGACAGGCTCGGCACGCGCTGGGAACGTCCGGCCACGCCACCGTGTGGAAACCGACGAGTGAGGCGTAGGATCGGCGATCGTGTCAGTCGCCGACCGCCCGGGTCGACGCGAAAGGAACGCACCCATGGCTTTGGAGAACGCCATCCAGGCTCCCGACTTCGACCTGCCGAACCAGTTCGGCGAGCGAGTCCGGTTGAGCGACTTCCGGGGCGTCAAGCCCGTCGCGCTGGTGTTCTTCCCCCTGGCGTTCAGCAGCACCTGCACGAAAGAGCTCTGCACCCTCCGCGACAACCTCGCGATGTTCCAGGACCACCGCGTCGAGTTGCTCGTCGTCTCCGTCGACTCCAAGGCCACGCTGCGCGCCTTCGCCGAGGAGAAGGGCTACGACTTCACCCTGCTGGCGGACTTCTGGCCGCACGGCGAGGTCTCGAAGGAGTACGGCGTCTTCCTCGAGAACAAGGGTTTCGCGACCCGCACCACCTTCCTGATCGACGTCGACGGGGTGATCCGCGAACACTTCGGCACGGAGCCCGGCCAGGAGCGCTCGCTCGCCGACTACCGCGCCGCGCTCGACCTCCTCGTCCCCGTCTCGGCCTGACGACCGCGATCACGACCGGAGGAGGCGCGGGTCCGTTCGTCCACCCGCTAACCTGTAGTCGCTCGCCCGGCTCGTCCCGGTGCGAGGGCCTTTAGCTCAGTTGGTAGAGCGCCACGTTTACACCGTGGATGTCATCGGTTCGAGCCCGGTAGGGCCCACCTCACGAACGGTGGTCAGACGACCGCGGTTCTCCTCGGTCGCACGGCACGGCGGGACACGGACGCCGTGTCGGGTCGCGCCTGCGGGCGTCGACATCGGCGCGTGGCTGGCGACGGTCCGACGGCAGCACCCGGAGGAGAAAGCAAGCCCCTTGTCGCCGCGCAGTCGGTGACGTAGGACTGCCTCGTGGCGATTCCCGTCGAGGAGGGTGACCAGGTGAGCGATCAGCAGGACGACGACGCCGGATCGACGCGGGGTATGCGCGCCGTCTTCTGGCTGTGGATGAGCGTGATCGTCGCAGGACTCGTCGTGATGATCGCCGTCCCGTTGACGGCTCGGTGACGAGGATGCGTCGAGCCATCCGAGACCAGGGGCTCAGCACGGCCTTCCTCGTGATCTTCGTCGCCGCCCTCGTGGGCCAGTCGTTCGCCGGGCTCGCCGCCACCAACGAGGAACTCGCGGTGCACGGTCTTCCGCCCCTCGCCTACTGGGACTTCGTGTCGTCGTCGAGTTTCCTGGTGGACGTGGCCGAGAACTGGCAGTCCGAGCTCTTGCAGTTCTTCTTGTTCATCGCCGCGACGATCTGGCTGGTGCAACGCGGGTCGCCCGAGTCGAAGCGACCGGGGGACGAGGGCGTCGGCAGCGACGAGGCACAATCGGTCGGAGACCACGCGCGGCCGGGGTCGCCCGCGTGGGCGCGCCGGGGCGGATGGGCATCCATCGTGTACTCGAACTCGCTCCTGTTGGTGATGGGCGCCCTCTTCGTGTCGTCCTGGCTCGCACAGTCCCTCGGCGGGACCGTGGTCGCGAACGAGGAGAACGCGGAACACGGCGCACCACCCGAGACCTGGCTCCAGTACGTCACGTCCCTGGATTTCTGGAACAGGACCCTGCAGAACTGGCAGTCGGAGTTCCTGGCGGTCGGAGCGATGATCGTGTTCTCGATCTTCCTCCGCCAGCGTGGCTCGAGTGAGTCCAAGCCCGTCGGGGCACCGCACACCACGAGCGCGGAGGAGTCCGCCTGAGCACGAGGTCGTCGTTCCGTCCTGCGGGCAGTGGATGCCGCCGGCAGGACGATGCCCTCGGGGCGGCCGTCCGCGGCCGCCCCGACCGGGACCGGGGTCAGCGGCGAGCGGCGCCGCGGCGACCCGAGACGGCGACCCAGACGACCAGCACGACGATCGCGCCGATGATCGAGCCGATGATGCCGGCGGGCTGGAAGAACCCGTCCGTGGGGTCGTGCTGGAACAGCAGGAAGCCGAGGAACCCTCCGACGAACGAACCGATGATGCCCAGCAGGATCGTCATGGCGATCGAGAGGCTCTGGCGACCCGGGACGACCGCGCGGGCGATGAACCCTGCGATGAGGCCGACGACGAGCAAGCTGATGATGAGACCGATCATGGTGTTCTCCTTCCGGGAGAGATGGGCGACCGGCACCGTCGGTGCCGTGGTGTCGCAGGACCCAGCAGACCACCCCTGGAGGTGTGGCGGCACACCCCTCGGGGTGGGATGGTGTCCTCATGCCCCTCGCTCCGACCCGGTCGATCACCGTCGCACTCGTCGACGACTACGACGTCGTGCTCGCCGGTCTCGCCCACATGTTCGACCGCTACCGCGACCGGGTCGTCGTCGCCGAGATCGACGCCACGACGTCCCTGTCCGACCGGGTCGACGTCGTTCTCTACGACTCGTTCGCCCAGCCGGAGTCCGACCATCACGAGCTCGCCGAGCTGGTCGCCAACCCGGCGGCCGGCAAGGTCGTCGTCTACACCTGGAACTTCCACCCCGAGCTCGTCGAGTCGGCTCTGGCGCAGGGCGTGCACGGGTACCTGTCGAAGACCCTCGGTGCCCGCGAGCTGGTCGAGGCGCTCGAGGCGGTCCACCGGGGCGAGCGCGTCGTCAGCGAGGTGCGGGGGCGGGCGCCGAGTGCACCGGGCCTCGACTGGCCCGGCCGCCGCGAGGGCATCACCGACCGCGAGTCCGAGATCCTGGCCCTCATCACCCAGGGGAAGAGCAACGCCGAGGTCGCGGCACTGACCTACCTGAGTCCGAACACGGTCAAGTCGTACATCCGGTCGGTCTACCGGCGGATCGGCGCGACCAGTCGGACGCAGGCGGTGCTGTGGGGCGTCCAGAACGGCTTCCGGCCGGACCACCATCGGATCGACCACTGGCTCGGCGGCCCCTAGGAGGCGCTGCTGCGCCGTCGACGGACGCGCGCGTCAGTGCGCCAGGGGTTCGCCGTCCCACGAGAGGGCGACCCAGCCGGCCTCGGTCGAGCCCTCGAGGACGACCGACCCCGTGTTGCGGAGTCCGTGGGTGCGACTGAACGCGGCGTCGAGGTTGCGGGCGGTGTCGGCCGCCCAGACGCAGATGGCGGCTTCGTGCGAGACGAGCACCGCGGTCGAGTCGCCCGGTGTCGACGCCACGACCCGATCGACCGCTCCGCGGAACCGGGCCGTGAACTCGGTGCCGCTCTCGCCACCGGGGATGCGCGCCTCCGGGTCGGTCCACCACTGCTGCATGGTGCCGGCGTACCGGGGCAGGGCCTCGGCGTAGGGCAGACCCTCCAGGTCGCCGGCGTCGATCTCGTGGGCACCATCGACCTCGTGGTGGGGGAGGCCGAGACCCTCGGCGACGATCGCGGCGGTCTCACCGGCCCGGCGCAGGCGCGAGGAGTGCACGGCGACGATCGCTTCGCCCGCCAGAGCCGTCCCGAGGTCGGCGGCCTGTTCGCGGCCGAGCGGGGACAGCGGCGGGCCCGGGGGGCGCGAGCCGATGGTGCGGGCGACGTTGTCGGCGGTCTCGCCGTGGCGGATCAGGAGGAGGCGCATCGTGGCTTTCGGTCGGGGCGGAGCGTCCATCGTGTCACGGCGCCCGCCGACTCCTAGCGCGCGGTGCGATCCGCCAGCACGGCCCGGGCCGCCATCCCGATCACCGCGCTGTAGGTGGGGTAGGCGAAGCGCACCTCCGCCAGGGTGGCGACGTCGACACCGCCGGCCATGGCGGTGGTGACCGCCTGGACCACCTCGACGGCGTTCTCACCGACGGCATGGGCACCGAGCACGAGCTCACGACGGCGGTCGGCGATCAGCTTGAGGAACCCCGTCTCGCGGTCGTCGATCACGGCCCGGTCCACGGTCGAGTACGGGATCGTGACGACCACGCACGACTCGTCCGCTTCGCGGGCCTCGTCCTCGCTGAGGCCGACGCCGGCGTAGTCCGGGTCGGTGAACCCACCGGCGGGCAGGAGGTGGTGCGGCGTGCGGCGGTTGGCGCCGAGGACGGCGTTCTCGGCGGCGGCCTCCCCCTCGAACTGGGCGGCCTGGACGAGCATGTCGCGGCCGTTGGCGTCGCCCACGGCGAAGACGTGCGGGACGACGGTCCGGAAGTACCGGTCGACGGGGACGGACGAGCGCTCCACCTCGATCCCGGCGTTCTCCAGGCCGAGGTCCTCGACGTCCGCCGGCCACCCCGTGGCCATGACGACCACGTCGAAGTCGGCCCGGGCGTGCGCGTCGTCCTGCCGCCAGGTCAGGGTGATCGAGCCGTCGTCGGCTCGGGCGAGGCTCTCGACGCCGTCGATCCCGGTGCGCACGTCGATGCCCTGCTCGGTGAACGCGACGGAGACCGCCTCCGAGATCGACGCGTCCGACGTCGTCAGCACCCGCGGGGCGACGTCGAGGAGCGTCACGTCGCTGCCGAACGCGTCGAACACCGTCACGAGTTGTGCGCCCGTGTTGCCCGCGCCGATCACGGCCACCCGGTGGGGGAGGGACGGCAGGTCGAGGACGTGCTCGGGGACCGTCGCCAACTCGTTGCCCGGGATCGGCAGTCGGCGCGAGTGACCGCCGACGCAGATCAGGATCGACGCCGCCGAGATCGTCCGCCCGCTGTCGAGGACGAGGGTCGAGTCGTCGACGAACCGGGCCCTGCCCTCGTGGACCAGCTCGACGCCCGCGGCCTCGAACCGCTCGGCCTCCCGCTTGATCGACCGCACCGCGTCGACGCGCTCCCGGACGCGCGCGACGGTCGTCGCCCAGTCGATCGTCGGGGGAGCGACGCCGACGCCGTAGACGTCCGCGTGCCGGGTCTCGCGGATCAGCCGGGCCGTCTTGGCCAGCACCCTGGTGGGCACGCATCCGGTGTTCACGCAGGTGCCTCCCTCGCGCCCCGCCTCGAGGACGACGACGCGGGCCCCGAGTTCGGCTGCGCGCAGGGCCGCCGCGGTGCCCGCCGGACCGGCGCCGATGACGGCGACGTCGTAGTCCTTCTCCGAGATGCCCATGTGCTGCCTGCCCCTTCGTCGAGTCGGTCGTCAGGTCGAACTCAACCAGCTGCGGATGGGCGGACGCCCGTGCAGGCGAGTCGAGGCGGACGAGCAGACCGGTCCGTCCCGACTCGCTAGCATCATTACGTGACCATCGACCTGAAGACGACCCGGCCCGACGGCACGCCCCGCACGGTGCCGCTCACGGACGACGACGTCGCTCGGGGTCGGGTGCTCGTCCGGTGGATGCGCGTGGCCCTCGTCGTCGGCATCGTCCTCTCGCTCGGCCTGGTCGTGTTCGTCTGGACCCAGGTCCCGGTGTGGACGACCACCCCGTACCGGCGACACGGCGTCGAACACTCCTTGCCGACCTTCGCGCTGTTGCTCTTCCCCGGCCTCGGGGTCGGGATGCTCGCGTCGACCCTGCGGAAGTCGAGTGCCTACGTCCCGCCCCGCGAGAGGACGTTCCTGCTGGTCGCGATGCCGATCTTCGTCGTCTTCATCGTGGGTGCGACGGCCTACCTCGCGTCCACGTACCTGGCAGCGGGGGCGTCGTCCTGATCGGTCGATCGATCGCTCACCGGCCCGCGACGATCTCGTCGGCGTTGTCGAGGATTCAGTCCATGAGCGGCACGAGGCGGGCGGCCAGGTCGGTGCCGCGCTCGGTCAGCGAGTAGTCGACCCGCGGCGGGATCGTCGGCTGGGCGGCGCGATGGACGATGCCGTCGGCCTCGAGGGTCTTCAGGGTCGAGGCGAGCATCTTCTCGCTGACGCCCTCGATCTCGCGTCGCAACTCGCCCCACCGCATCGGCCCGCGTTCGAGCGCCAGCAGGATCAGCACTCCCCACCGACTCGTCACGTGGGTCAGCACCACGCGGCTCGGGCACTCCGCCGGGAAACGACCCGAGGGTGCAGGGCGGGCAGGGTTCACGATTCCGACGTCCACGTCAGTAGCTTACGAAAAGGTGCGTACCTGCAGATGGGAAGTCCCGGTGGATCGTCGTCGTTGTCCCAGGCACGCAACCGAAAGGAACACCATGTCCACGATCGTCACCGCCGCCTCCGGTCAGCTCGGCCGCCTCGTCGTCGAGTCCCTCCTCGCCCGCGGCGCAGCCCCCGACAGTGTCATCGCCACGTCGCGCGACGTCTCGAAGCTGGCCGACCTCGCCGAGCGCGGCGTCCGCACCGCCGAGCTCGACTACACCCGACCCGACACGATCGCGGCCGTCATCGACGCGGGCGACGTCGTCGTCCTGATCTCGAGCGACGCCGTGGGCCAGCGCGTCCCGCAGCACGCCGCCGTGATCGACGCCGCGAAGGCCGCCGGTGCCGCCCGCATCGTCTACACGAGCGTCCTCGCGGCCTCGACCTCGCCCCTGATCCTCGCGCCCGAGCACAAGGCGACCGAGGAGCACCTCGCCGCCTCCGGCGTGCCCGTCACGCTGCTGCGGAACGGCTGGTACACCGAGAACTACGTCGGCGAGATCGCCACCGCCCGCGACTCCGGCGTGGTCGCCGCGAGCGTGGGGGCGGGCCGTCTCGCCAGCGCCAGCCGTCGGGACTACGCCGAGGCCGCCGCGGTCGCGGCCCTCGACGAGTCGACCGCCGGTCGCACCTTCGAGCTGTCCGGCGACCACGCCTGGGACTTCGACGAGTTCGCCGAGGCGCTCACGACCGTCACGGGCCGACCCGTCCGCTACGAGTCGCTCACGCCCGAGCAGCACGCCGAGCGCCTGCGCGGCTTCGGCCTGGACGAGGGCACGGTCGGCTTCGTCGTCGCGCTCGACGGGAACATCCGCGACGGGCTGCTCGCCGACACGAGCGGCGACCTCGCCCGCCTGATCGGCCGTCCGACGACCCCGCTCGTCGAGGCCCTCACCGCCGCCACCGCGTAGTCCCGCCGAGACGCCGGGGCGGCAGCCCGCAGGAGGCGCGGTTCCGGTCGTCCGGGCACCGCGCCTCCTCGTCGGCCCCTCCCCGGCGCCGAGCGGCCGGCGTCCGGCGTCGACGGCGGGTCCCGGTGTCTAGGCTCGACGCATGGCCACCCTCGTCCTCGTCCGACACGGACGCACCACCGCCAACGCGAGCGGTGTGCTCGCCGGACGGACGGCCGGCGTCCGGCTCGACGACGTCGGACGCGAGCAGGCGCGGCGGACCGCCGACCGGCTCGCCGTCGTGCCGCTCGTCGGCGTCGTGTCGAGTCCTCTCGAACGCTGCCGTCAGACGTCCCGGGCGATCCTCGACCGTCAGACCGGGACGCCGGCGACGCCCGTCGAGCGGGGCATCACCGAATGCGACTACGGCGACTGGCAGGGTCGGCCGCTCAAGGACCTGGCGGGCGAGGCCCTCTGGTCCGTCGTGCAGAACCAGCCGTCCGCCGCGGTCTTCCCGGGCGGCGAGTCGCTGCAGACCATGCAGTCCCGGGCGGTCGCCGCGGTCCGCCGGCACGACGCCGCGTTCGAGGCCGAACACGGTCCGGGCGCCGTGTGGGTCGCCGTCAGCCACGGTGACATCATCAAGTCCATCCTCGCCGACGCCTACGGCATGCACCTCGACCTGTTCCAGCGCATCACCGTGGGTCCGGCCTCGGTGTCGATCGTGCGCTACGGGCCGAACCGCCCCGACGTCGTCGCGACGAACACGGACTCGGGCGACCTCTCGTGGCTGCGGCAGGCGGCTCCCGCCGCCGACGCCGCCGTCGGGGGAGGCGCGGGTCCGGCCGGCGGCGACGCCGTCGGCGACGAGCC
>NZ_JACYNS010000042.1:0-20930 GCF_014839405.1 Frigoribacterium sp. CFBP 13605
CGCGGCCTGGCGGGCCCGGCGCCGGGTCGCCCGGGTGCGCGACCTCGCGCCCGCCCCCTCCGCCGTCCTCTCGGCGTCCGGCGCCGTGGGGCCCACGGCTCCCGCGGCGGTGCCCCCGGCGAGCCCCGCGGGCGGCACGCACCTCGCGGGTCCCGTCGACCTCGACCTCGATCGCGACGTCTACGGCCTGTCCGTCGAGCCGGCGCCCACCGAGCCGCGCTTCCTCGAGCGGGCGACCGAGCTGCTGCCCCAGCTCGGCCTCGACCGTCGTCAGGACCAGTACGCGGCGATGCTCGACAAGGCACTGTCCGACGGCTACCTCTCGAGGGACGAGGCCGGGAACCTCGCGACCCTCGCCGCCGAGCTCGACCTCGACGACCTGTCCCGTGCGCTCGTGCACGACCGCTACTTCGCCTCCCTCGTCTCGACCGTCTGGGCGCACGACGTGCTCTCGGACGACGAACGGCGGCAGGTGGACGCGGTCGCCGAGATGCTCGGCATCGCCCCGCACCGGCGCGACGCGGCTCTCGTGCCGTCCGTGCTCGAGCGCGCGCCCCGTCCGGCGGAGGACGACGAGCTCGACGAGTTCGAGGTCATCGAGGGGCTCGACGAGTCCCTCGGAGCGGCACCGGAACCCCGCACGCCGTCCCTGGCCCGGCCCGACGTCGGTCCGCTGGCACCCGGCGCACACGTCGCGCTGACCGGATCGCTCAGCCAGGAGAGGGACGCCCTCGTGCGGACGCTCGAACGTGCCGGGTTGGTCGTCTGGCCGGCGGTCACGACCGAGACGTCGCTGGTCGTCGCCGCGGACGTCGCCTGCGCATCGGGCAAGGTCCGCAAGGCCCTCCGTTACGGGGTGCCCGTGGTCGACGAGACGCAGTTGCCGTTCGTGCTGGCCCGCTCGCGTCGGTCACGCACGGCGGCCTGACGCCGAGGAGGCACGGGACGCCCCGTGGGGGATGGCTCCTTACAGGGCGGGATCGTCCGTGAAGTGGTCGTCGCTGTCGAGCGACGGCCACTCGGTCAGTTGCTCGGGTGCGGTCTCGGGGAGGGTGGTGCGTGCCATGGGGTCCGTCGGGTCGGGGTGCTCGGTGCCTCCGGTCGGACCACCTCCCGAGGTGCGGGAGGACGGCGACCGGGAGCTGGGGCTGCCTGCGCCCACCGTACGCGCCTCGCGGGGCTGCGCCTAGCGGAACGGCCGGTCCCGACGGTGGTGAGCACCGAGCCCTCCGGTCCATTTGCATGATGTGCAAGATTCCTTCGGCGTTCATCTTCGAGCGCGTCCACGAGGCCTAGCGTCGCACCGGGGCCATCGTGCCGCGGTCATCGGTCGGTGACCGGCGAGGGTCCCGGAGGGCGGTACCGATGGACGTGTTCGTCACCGTGGTGCTCGTGGTCATGATCGCGCTGGTCTTCGACTTCACGAACGGCTTCCACGACACGGCCAACGCCATGGCGACCTCGGTCGCCACCGGCGCCCTCAAGCCGAAGGTCGCCGTCCTCATCTCGGCCGTCCTCAACCTGGTGGGTGCCTTCCTCTCGACCGAGGTCGCGAGCACCGTCTCGAACGGCATCATCCGCGAGGGAGACGGCGGGGTCCAGGTGACGCCGGTCATGATCTTCGCCGGTCTCGTGGGAGCCGTCATCTGGAACCTCGCCACCTGGTACCTCGGGCTGCCGTCCAGCTCGTCGCACGCCCTCTTCGGCGGCCTGATCGGGGCCGCGGTCATCGGTGCCGGCGTGGGGGCCGTCGACTTCGGCGTGGTCCTGTCGAAGGTCGTCCTGCCGGCCCTGATCTCGCCCGTCGTGGCGGGCGTGGTCGCCCTCGTCGCCACCTACGTGGCCTACCGGATCACGCGGCAGGCCACCCTGCGGGGGTCCACCGCCGGCTTCCGGCACGGGCAGACGATCAGCGCCTCCCTGGTCTCGCTCGCCCACGGCACGAACGACGCCCAGAAGACGATGGGCGTCATCACGCTGACCCTGATCGCCGCCGGCTACCAGGGCGCCGGCAGCGCCCCGCAGCTCTGGGTGGTGCTCGCCTGTGGCCTCGCCATCGCGCTCGGCACCTACCTCGGGGGCTGGCGCATCATGCGCACCGTGGGCAAGCGCATCACCGACGTCCAGGCCCCGCAGGGGTTCGCGGCCGAGACGAGCTCGGCCGCGACCATCCTGATCTCGTCCCACCTCGGGTTCGCCCTGTCGACGACCCAGGTGACGTCGGGGTCCATCGTCGGGGCAGGGCTGGGCAAGAAGCTCGCCACGGTGCACTGGGGCGTGGTCGGCAGGATCGCGTCGGCCTGGGTGGTGACCCTGCCGGCCGCCGCGCTGGTCGGAGGGCTCTCGGCCTGGCTGGCCAGTTCGAGCACGGCGGGCCTGGTGGTGGTCGCGGTGCTCGCCCTGGCCGGTGGGCTCGCCTTCGCCCTCCTCGCCCGACGGCACCCGGTGACCCACGAGACCGTCAACGACAGCGACGAGGCCCCGGCCGCCGAACGGGTCGGCGCGAGCCGCGGACGAGGGGAGTGACCATGTTCTTGGGAGTCGACTGGGGCGCCTTCGTCGTGGTCTTCGCGACCTCGCTCGCCGCCACCGCCGTCATCGTCACCGCGTTCGCGACGGGGGTCCGTCTGTTCGCGGACGGCGCCGTCGAGTCCGACGGCGGGGCCGGTGCCGCGGTCCCGAGCGGGGGACCGTCGAGGTCGAGACCGCTGGGCGCCACGGTCGCCGGCGGGCTGTGCTTCGCCGTGGGGATCGCTGCCGTGCTCGTCGGACTGTGGCTGATCGTCCCCCAGTTCCACTGACGGCCCGGTCGGCGGGCCGGCGAGTATCGTGCGGGCATGACCAACGACAACGGCATCCCCGACGGTTCGACCGACATGACCGAAGACGACAAGAAGTACACCGAAGACCTGGCCGACGGGTCGAAGCAGGGCCTCGTCGACGACTCCGAGCAGAGCGACGACAGCGAGGTCTCGGACGGCAAGGACAGCTAGTCGCCCGGGCTCCGGCCCCGACAGGTCACGACATGCCGCTCACGTGCGAACGTGGGCGGCATGTCGCGTTTCCCCGACACGATCCGTCCCGAAAACGACCCTTCCGGCCGGCCCGTGTCAACCCCCCGTCGCGTTTTCACCACGTGCGGTCGCCGCCCCCCGGGAGAGGGACAGAGTGACAGGTCCTACCCCGATCACGACCGTCACCCGGACGGTCGCCGACGATCCGAGAGGCACGACATGAGCGACGACGAACGCTACGACGGAGACCCGTCCACCCCGGTCTACGACACCACCTCCGAGGGGCAGCCGCTTCGCGGCGCCGCCTCCGGGCACGACCACCTGCGCCGCGACGACGCCGTGACCGACCTGGGCGACCAGGTCGGCGCGTACGCCGACATCACCGACCCCGACGCGACGGCGAGCGACTTCAGCGCGACCGCGGCCCCGGTCGTCGAGGAGCACCTCGGGCACGACCACACCGGCACCGACGCCGGCACCGGCACCGGCGCCGCCGACACCGCGAAGGCCAAGGCCGGCGCAGCGAAGGACGAGGCGGCCGGGGTCGCGGACGACGCGAAGTCCGCGGCCTCCGACGTCGCCGGCAGTGCCAAGGAGCAGGTCTCCAAGGTCGCTTCCGAGGCCGGCGGCCAGGCCAAGCAGCTCTTCGGCCAGGCGACGGGCGAGCTCAAGGAGCAGGCCGGCGCCCAGCAGGAGAAGGCCGCGGCCGGCCTCCGCCAGGTCGGCGACCAGTTCGGCTCGATGGCCGACTCCGCCGACAGCGGCATCGCGGGCGAGCTGGTCCGCAACCTGTCCGGTCGCGCCCACGGCGTCGCCGGTTGGCTCGAGGGTCGCGACCCGGGCAGCCTGCTCGACGACGTGAAGTCGTACGCGGCGCGCAAACCCGGCACGTTCATCGCCATCGCCGCGGTCTCCGGCCTGCTCGCCGGACGCGTCGTCAAGTCGCTGACGGCCGAGGCCGGGGACGAGCACGCCGCCACGACCGGAGACGCCGGAGGTGCGGCGAGCCGGCCCGCGCCTCCTGCGTCCGCCGCCGCGCCGAGCCGTCTCGTGGGTGACGTCGGCCCCGTGGCCGGTGAGTACGACGTCGTCACCGAGGGCGACGTCCCCGGCGTCGGCACGTCGACGCCCGACTCCAGCGTGCCCACGACGTGGCCCGGCACCTCGGGGACGCGCGCGTGAGCGACCCGTTCCGCGAGCCCGTGGCGACGCCTCCCGCCCCGGAGGAGAAGGCCGCGACCACGTCGCTCGGCGACCTGCTCTCCGGCGTGACCGGTGACATCTCGACCCTCTTCCGCCAAGAGGTCGAGCTGGCCAAGGCCGAGCTCACCGAGTCGGCCAAGAAAGCCGGCAAGGGTGCGGG
The DNA here is from genome assembly GCF_014839405.1 of Frigoribacterium sp. CFBP 13605. Classification (NCBI taxonomy): domain Bacteria; kingdom Bacillati; phylum Actinomycetota; class Actinomycetes; order Micrococcales; family Microbacteriaceae; genus Frigoribacterium; species Frigoribacterium sp. CFBP 13605. The sequence continues at coordinate 4,378 of NZ_JACYNS010000042.1, forward strand.
CATGTTCGGCGGAGCGGGTCTCACCGGCCTCTTCGCCCTGCTGTTCGTCTCGCTGGCCGCCATGTGGGGCCTCGGCGTGCTGATCGGCCTCGGCTGGTCGTCGCTGATCATCGCGGTCGTCTACGCGATCGTCGCCCTCGTGCTGTTCCTGCGCGGGAGGAAAGAACTGAAGAGCATCAAGGGGGCACCGAAGACGGTCGACTCCCTCAAGAAGATCCCCGAGACCGTCACGCCTGGAGGCACCGCATGAGCACCACCGACCAGAACGGCAGCAGCCGCACGCCCGACGAGATCCGCGCCGAGATCGAGCGCACGCGCGCCGGACTCGGCAACGACGTCGACGCGCTCGCCGACAAGGTGAACCCGTCGAGCATCGCGCATCGTCAGACCGAGAAGGTGAAGAGCCGCTTCTCGGGCGTCAAGGAGTCGGTCATGGGTGCGGCGCACGATGCGGCCTCGACGACCTCGGGCGCCGGTCACGACGCCGCGGGCAGCGTCTCGGACGCCTCGTCGGCGGCCGTGCGCAAGGCGAAGGGCAACCCGCTCGCCGTCGGCCTCATCGCCTTCGGAGCCGGCTGGCTCGTGTCGTCCTTGATCCCCGCCTCGGACAAGGAGAAGGAGCTCGTCTCCGACGCCAAGGACGCAGCGGGCCCGGCCATCGACTCGGTCAAGGGTGCGGCGCAGGACGTGGCGTCGAACCTGAAGGAGCCCGCCCAGGAGGCGTTCGCCTCGGTCAAGGGCACGGCGCAGGACGCCGCCTCGACCGTGAAGGACGACGCCTCGAGCGCCGCGGGCGACGTGAAGGACAGCGCCCAGCAGTCGAAGGAGAACGTGCAGGGAGCCTGACCCCTCGCGGCCCGCGTCCCGACGGACGCAGACAGGCCCGTCCCGACGAGAGTCGGGGCGGGCCTTCGCACGTGACCGCGCGGAGGAGCTCCCTGCCGATGGAGTGATCGTGCGACTCGGACCGCGGCCGACCGGGGTCGGCGTGGCCTCGATCGGCTCGAGCAGGTCAGGATGGTCGGATGCCCTCGTCACCCCGCGCCCGTCTCGTGCGTCGATCGGCCGGTACGGCCACGCAGACCGCCACACCCCCCAGCCCGATGCAGCGCCCCGGCGCCTTCCGGTTCGGCCTCATCGCGACCCTCGGCGGAGGGCTCGGCGTCGGCATCATCGTCGCCCTCATGGCCCTGTCGACGATCCTCGTCTACATCGGCCTCGCGTTCTTCCTCGCGCTCGCCTTCGAACCGGTCGTCCGACGCCTCGCGCGCGCCGGCGCCCCGCGCTGGGTCGGCGTCGTCGTCGCCGTCGTGCTGGTCGTCGGGGTCGTCGTGGGCATCGTCGCGGCCGTCGTGCCCGCGCTGATCGAGCAGATCGGGCACGTCGTGCAGACGGCCCCCGCCGCCCTGCAGGAGCTCTCGCGCCAGCCCTGGGTGCAGCAGGCCGTCGAGACCGTCGGGTTCGACGTCGACGTCGACGACGCGGTCGGCGCCGTCACCTCGTACCTGCTCGACCCCGACCAGTTGCTCGCCCTCGGCGGAGGCCTGCTCGCCGTCGGCCAGGGGATCACCAACGCCATCACCGCGGTGATCGTGGTCGCGATCCTCACCCTCTACTTCGCGATCACCCTCCCGCAGATGCTGCGCTCGCTCAGCCGCGCCGTGCCCCGCAGCCACCGCGAGAACGTCATGAGCATCTCGGACGAGATCTTCCTGTCGGTCGGCCGCTACGTCGCCGGGCAGGTGGCGCTCGCCGCCGTCAACGCCGTGTTCGTCTTCATCGTGCTGACGATCGCCGGCGGACCGGTGCCGGTGCTCTTCGCCACCCTCGCGTTCCTGGGCGCACTGATCCCCGTGGTCGGCACGGTCGTGGCCTATGCGATCATCATCGCCGCCACGATCACCGTCTCGCCGGTCACCGCGATCGTCGTCGGCATCGTGCTGCTCGTCTACGCCCAGGTCGAGGCCTACGTGCTGACCCCACGGGTGATGTCCAAGGCCGTGGCGGTGCCCGGCGCCCTCGTCATCGTGGCGGCCTTCGGGGGAGGGGCGCTCGGCGGCGTCCTCGGTGCCCTCGTGGCGATCCCGATCGCGACGGCCGGAGTGGTCGTCTTCGAGCGGGTCGTCGTGCCGCGCCAGCAGCGGGTCTAGACGGTCCGGGTCCAGACCGTCGGGTCGTCCGGGCCGTCGGGCCGTCAGGTCGTCCGAGCGGCGGCACGCGGGTCTGGGCAAGGGCACGGCGGAGCGCTACCGTGGCCGACATGAGCGGCGAACGCGTGGACGTGACCCTGTCGGACGGTGCCGCCCTGGCGGCCACCCGGTGGCGGGGCGACGGCCCGACCGTGGTGCTGTTGCACGCCGGCGTCGCCGACCGCCGGAGCTGGACGGGCGTCGCCGACGAACTCGCGGCCGACGGGCTCGACCTGGTGGCCCACGACCGCCGGGGGTTCGGCGAGAGCCCGGCCTCCGCGGCCGACGGCGGCGCCACGCACCTGGCCGACCTCGTGGAGCTGCTCGACCGGCTGGGCGTCGGGCGGGCGTTCGTCGTCGGCAACTCGATGGGTGGTGCGCTCGCCCTCGACCTGGCCGTGACCGCACCCGAGCGCGTGGCGGGCGTGCTGCTGATCGGTGCCGCGGTCAGCGGCATGACCGACGACGACACCCCGTTCGACTGGACCCCCGACCCGGCGTCGGGCCCGCTGATGGAGGCCCTCGACGAGGCGTCCGGCAGCGGCGACGTCGAGGCGCAGGTCCGTCTGCTGGCCCACCTGTGGCTCGACGGCCCTGCGGCACGGAGCGGCCGAGTCACGGGTGCCCCCCCGCGAACTCTTCGAGCGGATGAACGCCCGCATCCTCGAGGTCGCCGCACCGGACGGGGCCGGAGACGCCGGGCTCGACACGTGGAGCCGCCTCGGCGAGGTCGCGACGCCGGTCCTGGCGACCTGGGGCGAGCTCGACATCCCCGCCGACGAGCCGTTCTACGCCGAGACGGCTCGACGTCTCGGGCAGGGACCGGGTCGGGTGCTGCCGGGCGTCGCCCACCTGCCGGGTCTCGAACGGCCCGGGCTGGTGGCCGACCTCGTCCGCGAGGTCGTCGCGGGCGTCGGGAACTGAACCCGCGCCTCCTGGTCGTCAGATCGCGGGACCGCCGGGTGCCGGCGGGCCGGCCGGGTCGTCGTCACCGGCGAGCAGCAGGTCGATGCGGAGTTCTCGTTCTCGCGTGTAGGCCGCCAGTGCCCGGATCACCCAGAGCAGGGTCCTGATCAGGAGCACGGCCAGCGTGACGGCCAAGGCGAACACCACCACGAAGAAGACGGGGTAGAGGACACCGACGAGGGAGAAGCCGTTGGAGTACATCCCTCGACGCTAGGTCACGACCGGGGCCAGAGGGCTCCACCTCGCGGTGGAGCCCCGGGACTCACTCCTCGGCGTCTGCCGGGCTCTCGTCGGCCTGCGCGGTCTCGTCCATGCGGTCGCGGAGGTGGTCGGCCATCGAGGCCGCGCCCTCGTCGCCGTGGTCGGCCTCGACCTGTTCGATCAGGCCGCTCAGCTTCTCGTGGTCGGTCGCCTCGGTGGCCCCGTCCATGACGGGTTCGGTCTGCTTCTCGTCGCTCATGCACCGGACGCTACGCCCACGGGGTCCGCGACGGCTGGACCCGCGCCTCCGCTCGTGACGTGCGGCGCGGGGCCGGTCCGCGAGAGGTGCGACGGGCGGCGCGACGGGAGGCGCGACGGCCGGCGCCGCGGGCCCACCGAGGGGTAGCATGCGCGACCCGCGGCGGGTGGGGTACGCAGGGCCGGGCATCGCCTGGCAGCCCTGCGCGTGTCGCCCCGCACGTGCCTGGGATGGACCTCTGCCCCACCGGAACGAGGACCACATGAGCACGACGACGCGCCCCGCACACACCCGCACGAGCACCGCCCGCACGAGCACCCCCCGCACCGACGACATCACCCGTGCCGCGGCCGACCTCTTCGGTTGGACCGACCTGCACCCCGCCCAGGTCGAGGCCCTGGAGGCGGTGGTCGCCGGCCGGGACACCCTCGCGGTCATGCCCACGGGATTCGGCAAATCGGCGATCTACCAGGTGGCCGGTGCCGTGCTCGACGGGCCCACGGTCGTCGTCTCGCCGTTGATCGCGTTGCAGGCGGACCAGGTGGCGGGACTCGTCGGACGCCCCGACGCCCCGCCCGCCGTCGCGATCAACTCGGGCCACACCGACGCCGAGAACGACGAGGGCTGGGAGCGCCTCGCCGCCGGAGAGGTCACCTACGTCTTCCTCGCCCCCGAGCAGCTCGCCCGCGATGAGACCGTCGACCGCCTGAGCGACGCCGGGGTCGCCCTCTTCGTCGTCGACGAGGCGCACTGCGTGTCGTCGTGGGGGCACGACTTCCGGCCCGACTACCTGCACCTCGGCGAGGTCGTCGAGCGTCTCGGGGGACCCACCGTGCTGGCCCTCACGGCGACCGGGTCGGGCCCGGTGCGGGACGAGATCGTCGAACGCCTCCGCCTCGACGACCCGCTCGTGCTGAGCCACGGCTTCGACCGGCCCACCCTCTCCCTCGAGGTCGTGCGGCATGAGGACGACGACGAGAAGGCCCGCGCCGTGGTCGAGCAGGTGGCCGCCTCGACGACGCCGGGCATCGTCTACGTCGCCACCCGCAAGGCGACCGAGCACTACGCCGCCGCGATCGCCGAGCGCTGCCCCGACCGCACCGTCGTCGGCTACCACGGCGGCCAGCGCTCGGCCGAGCGGGGCGAACTGCACGAGCGGTTCCACGCGGGCGAGGTCGACGTGGTCGTGGCGACGAGTGCGTTCGGCATGGGCATCGACAAGCCCGACGTCCGGTTCGTCGTGCACGCCGACGTGCCCGACTCGCTCGACTCGTATTACCAGGAGATCGGCCGGGCCGGGCGCGACGGCGAACCCGCCACCGCGACCCTGCACTACCGCCCCGAAGACCTCTCGCTGCGCTCGTTCTTCGCCTCCGGCCTCCCCGGGCGCGCGGACCTGCGGGGCGTCTTCACCGCGCTCTCGGCGGCGGGTCGGCCCGTCCGGCGATCGGAGGTGTCGGACCAGCTGGCCCTCGGCGCGCGCACGGTCTCGCGCCTCATCGACCTGCTGCTCGAGGGCGGTGCCCTGTCCGAGTCGACCAAGGGGTTCGAGCCGGTCGACGGCTTCGACGCCCGCAGTGCCGCCGAGGCGGCGCGCGGGGTCGCCGAGACCCGCGACCGGGTCGAGCGCTCGCGCATCGAGATGATGCGCACCTTCGCCGAGGCGCCCGGCTGCCGTCGGCACTTCCTGCTCGGCTACTTCGGCGAGGACTCGCCCGAGCGGTGCGGCAACTGCGACGGCTGCCGGGCCGCCGAGAGGGCAGGCGACCCCCGGGAGGCCCGCGGAGGAGAGCAGGACGACGTCACCGACACCGCGCCTCCTGCGTTCGCGCCCGACGCCCGCGTCGTGCACGCGACCTGGGGCGAGGGCACCGTGATGAGCACGGACGCCGACCGCATGACGGTGTTCTTCGAGAGCGAGGGCTACAAGGTGCTGGCCGTCGCCGACGTGCTCGCGCACGACCTGCTCACGCCGGCCTGACCCGCTCGACGGGCTCGCCGGCGGCGGCGAGGACGGTGGCGATCGTCCGGGGGTGGGCCAGCACCCGGAAGTGGCCGCCCGCGTGGAGGCGCACGTTGACGGCGCCGGGCAGTTCGCTGCCCTCGGGGATGTGGGGGTCGAACTCGCCGAAGACCGAGGTGATGCGGCCGTTGACCGACTCGTCCCGTGCGAGCCGCATCGTCGTCGCGTCGCGGGGTGAGAAGGCCCGGAGGGCGGGCAGCACCAGCCAGGTGGCGTAGCGCGACCCCGAGAACGGCGAGCAGACGGCGACCATCGACCGCACGCGGCGGGTCTCGTCGAGCAGCGCCATGACGTACTTGCCGATCAGGCCGCCCTTGCTGTGGGCGACGATCACCACGTCGGTGAGTCCGTGAGCGAGCAGGTGGGCGGCGACGTCGCGGGCCGTGGCCTCGACCGGACGGCTGTTCCATCGCAGGTCGTCGAGCACGTGCACGGGGTGGCCCTCGGCGTGCAGGCGTTCGATCATCGGTCGGAGGAAGGCCCAGGTCTCCCACACGCCGGGGACGACGAGGACGGGCCGACCGGTGCCGCCGAGGTAGCGCTCCGGGTCGCGAGGACTCGTGACGGCCCTCACCTGCCAGACGGCGGCGTAGGCGTAGTCCTGCACCCACCACACGGCGTGACGGACGAGCACGGGGAGGCGGGGCACCACCCCGACCCTAGGCGTCGTCGTGCGGGACGTCCCGGCTCAGACGCTGTCGGGGTCGAGGACGAGCGTCGTGCCCGCGAACAGGTGCTGCGCGTCGTCGATGACCTGGAGGCCCTGGTTCATGTAGAGGAGCGCCGAGACCGAGATGCCGAAGCGCCGGGCGACGGCGTCGATGAGGTCGTCGGGCGCGACGGTGTACCGCTTGGGCGAACCGGACGCCGTGGTCGCCTCGAGCGCTCCCGTGGCGAAGGCCACCGCACCCGAGTCGACCGGGGCGATGTTCGTCCCACGCGGCGGCACCGACCAGGCGACCGGGGCGACGGCGAGCACCTTCCCGGCCGAGATCTCGACGGGGACGTCCGGGGAGGTGCTGGTCGAGTGGACGACGAGGGTCGAGAGGTACGACGGCTGGGTGACGGCTCCGAAGCTCCAGGACGCCGATGCCGGGGTCGCGGTGGGCCCCCCGATCTCGGAACCCCCGTCGCCTCCGAAGGTGATGCCGTCGCCGACGGACGGAGCGACCTGGTAGAACGACACCCCCACCGGCACGGGCAGGCTCGAGGTGAAGTCGGTCACGTCGGTCGTGTAGGTGCCGTCGCCGGTGGCGACCACCCGGTAGTGGAAGTGGATGCTGCCCTTGGGGGACGCCACGTCGGACTCGGCGACGACCGTGCCCGCGGGCACCGGGGTGATGAACGGCGCCGGCACTGCAGCGTCCTCGGGCGGCGGGGTGGCCGCCCGGGGCGAGGGCGTGGCGGGGGCGGTCGGCATCGGCGACGGGGAGGCACTCGGGGTGGGCGTCGAGGTGCGGGCGATCGTGGTCGGGCTCGCGGACCCGGTCGGTGCCCCGGCCGCGAGCGGGGCGGAGCCGTTCGTGGACAGGACCGCGCTCACGACCACGGCGACGAGGGCCGCGGCGGCGACGCCGCCGATGACGGCGAGGCGGCGACGGCGGGACCGGGGGACGGGTTCGCCGTCCTCGTCGTCGTCGGTCGCGCCGTCCTCGTCGTCGTCGGTCGCGCCGACCGGGTCGGCCGAGGCAGCGCTGGCGGCGCCGACGGTGGTGGCCGAACCCGCGGTGCCGGGGTGCGACCAGGCGACGAGTCGGGGTCCGGCAGCGTCCGACGCGTCGACCGTGTCGGCGTCGTCGTCGGTGTCGGCCGCGGGGGGCGCGAAGGGTTCGTGACCGGGCGTGACTCCCTCGTCGTCGCCCGCCCCCGGTGTGTGTCGTGCCATGGTGCCCCCTCGGCGACGATCCTAGGCGACGGCGTGGACCGGGTCGAGACCGATCGGTCGGGTCCCGGTCCGGGTACGAACCTGGAACAGCCTGTGAACCCCGGCGGCCCGCGGACACCCGGCCTACCGTCACGGGTGTACCGGGTCAGTCCGGTCGACCGACAACCAGGAGGTACGTCATGTCCGTTGGTGACAAGGCAAAAGATTTCGTCCAGAAGGCCGCCGGCAAGGCCGAAGAGGCCGTCGGCAAGCGCACGGACGACGAAGAGCTCACGAAGCAGGGTCACAAGGACCAGCACATGGGCGACGAGCGTCTCGAGACCGAGAAGGCCAAGGACGACCTCGGCAAGAACTGATCGTCCCGCCGACCCCGGTCGGCACCACGAAGGGCCCGGCATCCGCGGATGTCGGGCCCTTCGTCGTCCCGGCGGAGACGGGGGAACGAGCGGGTAAAAGTGCAGAGTGTGCAAGAACCCGACCGAGCGTGCTTCGGTGGAGGCATGAAGCGTCCGTTCCGTTCCCTCGTCCCCGCCGCGGTCGTCGTGGCGTCCTTCGCCGTCGTGCTCTCGGGCTGTTCGGCCCCGGGCGGCCTCGAGACGACGGCGGCCCCCACCGTGACCGTCACGGCCTCACCGACGACCGGCTCGTCGGCGACCGACTCGCCGACCAGCGCCTCCTCTCCCACGGCGACGCCGGGTCCCGACGGGGCGTCCGGCGGCGGTGGCGACCTGGGCGACGGCGCCCCGGGCGACGCGTCCTCGCGGTGCACGGTGGGCGAACTCACCGCCGAGATCGCCGACGGAGGCGGGGGTGCGGCCGGCAGCTACGGCGTCGCCATCATCCTGACCAACGGCGGTCAGCGCTCCTGCACCCTCCAGGGCTGGCCCGGCGTCTCGTTCGTCGGGGACGGGAACGGCACCCAGATCGGCGCCTCGGCCGCGCTCGACCGTTCGACGCCGCACGAGGCCCACACGCTCGCCCCGGTGCCGAGGTGCAGACGATCGTGCAGATCACCCAGACGGGGAACTACGACGCGTCCGAGTGCCGCCCGCAGGCGACCGACGGGTTCCGCGTCTACCCGCCCGGCTCGCTCGAGTCGATCTTCGTCCCCGCCTCGGGGTCGAGCTTCGAGGCGTGTGCGAACGCCCGGGTGCAGCAGATGAGGGTGAGCGCCCTGGCCACCTTCTGACGGCACGCTGGCTCGGCCGGCACGCGGGCTCGGCGGCACGCGGGTCCGGCCGGCATCGCGGCCGGGCGGATGGGGATCGTCCTTCCGCGGCCGACGGTCCGACGGCCCGACGTCCACGGACGTCTCGACGGGCGTGCCGGGGCCGGGGCCGGGGCCTGGGTCGTTGGCGGTGTCTATGTCGGTGTCGGAAATTCCTGGCTGGTGCTGCGGTGGGGTACGTGGATCGGCGCGGGACGGGTGCGGGCGTGACGGGAGCCAGGACTTGCCGACAGGGTTTGATGCCGATGCCGATGCCGGTGCCCGGGTCAGTGGTGCTGGCGGTGGGGGTGTCGGCATTTCCTGGCTGGTGCTGCGGTGGGGTGCCTGGATCGGCGCGGGACGGGTGCGGGCGTGACGGGAGCCAGGACTTGCCGACAGGGTTTGATGCCGATGCCGATGCCGATGCCGATGCCGATGCCGATGCCGGTGCCGGTGCCGGTGCCGGTGCCGATGCCGGGTACGGTGCCGTGCCGGTGTTGCGGTCGCGGTGTCGGCGATTCCTGGCTGGTGCTGCGGCGGGGTGTCGGGATCGGCGCGGGACGGGTGCGGCCGTGACGGGAGTCAGGACTTGCCGACAGGGGGACGGGACGCACGCTCCACTTCCGGGCCTAGAGACGCGCCTCGGTGCGTCGCGGCTTGAGCCGGGCGGGCGCATCGGAGGCGGCGACCCACTCGCAGGTGAAGGCGCCGCGGTAGCCGAAGAGGAACCCCAGGCGGTGGTTGTGCACCTCGAGGTCGACGTGGAACGACTCGTCGTCGTCGGACCACCACTCGTGCAACTCGGCCCGACCGCTGAACAGCATCGGGAAGCGGAACGAGACGGGGCCCTCGTGGAAGCGCTGCGCCCCGGATCGCAGCACGAGGCCGCCGCGGTCGTCGACCGACAGGTCGAGGTCGACCGCGAGGTGCTGGTGCGTGCCGAGGTAGTCGAGTACCCGCCCACGGTCGAGCACCATCGTCGCGTCGAATCGGACCGGCCGTCTTCCCGCGCGGCGGCGCGGCACCGAGTACGAGCGGACGAAGGTGACCGTCTCGCGTCCGAGTGCGTCGCGGTACGGGTAGTTCTCGATGACGAAGGGCACGTCGTGGCCGACGTCGGGCACCAGGATGTTGCGCAACCGCCCGATCTGCAAGAACGGGACCGTCCACCACGGGCCCCGCCGGATCGACGACATGACCCCCCGGCCCACGCAGGCCTCGCCCGAGTCGAGACCGACGCCGAAACGTCGCTGCATCATCGGGTGCAGACGCGTGAAGTCCTCGCCGAGGGCCTGCTCGAAGATCGACGTCATCGGGGTGACCGCCTCGCGGGGTCGGGCAGCGCGGCCAGGGTGACCGGCGCCTCCTTCAGGTGGTCGCCCGCGCGCGTGCCGCCGGCGGGCGCACGCAGGGTGCGGGAGGCGCGGGGGCGGTCCGGACGCCAGACCGCGAGAGCGCAGGCGAGCGGCCACCGCTCGGGTTCGCGGCCGGACTCGAGCCAGAGGCGCAGGCGGTCGAAGCTGTACGCCGTCGCCCAACCGAGCAGCGGACGCACGACCAGGTCGAGCGGGCCCCAACCCGGGTCGTAGTCGTAGCCGGTCACGAAGCGCGTCCGTCCGTCGGCGGTGGGCACGTAGCGCCAGTACCCGCGACCGGCCCGGATCGGCGAGAGGACGTCGTCGGTCGCGAAGCGCAGGGCGGACGTGCGCGAACCGTCCCGGCCGTGGCGCTCGCCGATGCTGACGCCCCTGCCCCGGACGGTGTGGACGGGCGTGCGGCGGACGTAGCGGAACGGGGTCGACCCGTCGGCGTCCGGCGGCCCGGGGGTGATTCTCGAGAAGCGGACGTCCCAGCGGACGTGCTGGGCGGGGTCCTGGGTGGCGGCCCAGACCCGGTCCAGGTCGGCGTCGATCACGGTCTCGACGTAGATCTGACGTTTCCCCACGATGGCGAGGCTAGGGCATGGTGACGGCCGGGTGGACACCCCGCGACGCAGGTCACGGCCGGATCTAGGCTCACCCCATGGACGAGAGCTTCGAGACGGTCCGCGACGCGTTCGGGGCGGCGGCGCGATGGTTCGCCGAGACGGTGCACGAGCTGGACCGGCCGCCGGGCCTCTGGGACGCCCCGGCCCTCGGCGAGTGGAACCACCGCGACCTCGTCGGCCACACGTCGCGGGCCCTGCTCACGGTCGAGCAGTACCTGCGGCCCGGGTCGTCGGATTCCGGCCACCGGACCGTCGACTACTACCGGGCGGTCCGGTGCGGCCGTGCCGACCCGGACGAGGTCGCCGAGCGGGGGCGGCAGGCAGGACGGGACCTCGGCGCCCACCTGCCCGAGAGCGTCGACGCCGTCGTGCGACGGGTGACCGGCATGGTGGCCGCACGGACCGCGGACGCGCGGGTGGAGACGCCGGTCGGCGAATGGCGGCTCGAGGCGTACCTCCCGACGCGCGTCGTCGAGCTCGTGGTGCACACGGGCGACCTCAGGGCGGCCGCCGGGCTCGACGGGCAGGCGCCCGAGGTCGCGGGTCGTCAGGCGCTGGTGGTGCTCGGGGCCCTCGTGGCCGATGCTCCGTGGGCTGACGCGCCGCGCCTCCTGACGGCCCTGACGGGTCGCTCGGCGCTCGCCGCCGGCTACACGGTGCTCTGACTGGGCTACCGGTCTGCCGCGGGTGCCTCCCATCCCTCGACAACGCCCCCGGGGCCTCCGGCTCGGGCTCTGGCTCCGGCAATTCCGGGCTCGTGCTGCGGCGGGGTGCCGGCTTCCGCGCGGGAGGGGAGCGGCTGCGACAGCGACCCGGAGTTGCCGACGGGGCGACGGCCTGGGCCACGCGGGGGGCCGTCGCGCTCGCGGTGAGCTGGTGACTACGGTGGCCGCATGAGCCACCCGCCCCACGACCCCTACCGGACGGCCTTCCTCGAGACGACCGACGGCGCCTCGCTCTACGTCGAGGAGTCGGGGCGTCCCGACGGCGTCCCCGCCCTCTGGTTGCACGGCGGGCCCGGCGGGTCGCTCGGTCAGGGCGGCTACCGACGGTCGTTCGATCCCCGGGCCTATCGGCTCGTCGGCATCGACCAGCGCGGTTCTGGGCGCAGCACCCCGAACGTCGTCGACGACCTGGCCCACCTCGCACGGCACACGACGCCGCGACTCGTCGCCGACCTCGAGGAGGTCCGTGAAGGTCTCGGCATCGACAGCTGGGTCGTCGGCGGGGTGTCGTGGGGCACGACGCTCGCGCTGGCCTACGCCGAGGAGCACCCGGACCGCGTCCGAGCCCTGGCGCTCATGGCGGTCACGACCACGAGTCGCGACGAGGTCGACTGGATCACCGAGGGGGTCGGACGGCTCTTCCCCGAGGACTGGGCCGTGTTCGAGCGCGAGAGCAGGAGGCGCGACGACGAGAGACCGGTCGACGCCTACGCGAGACGGCTGGCTTCCGACGACGCGGCCGATCGTGCGGCGGCCGCGGCGAGTTGGGACCGGTGGGAGAGCGTCCATGTCAGCCTCGACGATCCCGGGTCCCGCGGGCGGGGGCATCTGGGACCCGGCCGGCGAGAGGCGTTCGCCACGCTCGTCACCCACTACTGGAGCAACGACGGCTTCCTCCCGGGCGAACGGTCGATCATGGCGCGGCTGCCACGGATCGCCCAGGTCCCCGCCGCGTTGGTGCACGGTCGTCGTGACGTCAGCGGGCCGGCGATCACGCCGTGGCTCCTGCACCGTGCCTGGCCGGCGAGCACCCTCACCGTGGTCGAGGACGAGGGGCACGGCGGCCCGCGTCAGGTCGAGGTGCTCAGTGCCGCACTCGACGGGTTCGCCCGGCGGTGACGACTTCGTCTGCTCTGCCCGCCGTGCCCGGCATGCGTCGGGCCGACCTCGCACGGCCCGAAGGGGTGCGTTGGTTACCGGCCCAACCGTCGGGCGACGGCGTCCTCGTGCTCGCGGGGTCGAGTGGACGGGTGGACGGCGAGCGCGCCAGGCTCTTTGCGGCGCACGGCGCATTGGCTGAGTCGATCCGGTGGTTCGGAGGCGAGGGTCAGAGCGCCGGGCCGTGGGACGTCCCGCTGGAGACCTTCGTGGACCGTTTGGACGCCCTCGCCAGGGAATGCGACCGGGTCTGGATCGTCGGGACGTCGTTCGGGGCGGAGGCCGCCCTCGCGACGGCCGCCCGCGCGCCCGGGGTGTCCGGTGTGTTCGCGTTCGCCCCGTCGGACGTCGTGTGGGCGGGGTACGACCCGGCCGGTGCCGAACACTCGCACTGGACATGGGGTGGGGCGCCCATACCGTTCGTACCGATCGACCAGGAGTATCGGGGGACGGAGGAACCTCCTCGGTTCTCCCCCGTGTACGAGCGGTCCCGAAAGGCGTTCGCAGACCGGGTGGCGGCGGCGGCGATCGAGGTGGAGCGCATTGCCGAGGTCGTCGTCGTCGCAGGGGGCGACGACCAGGTGTGGTCGAGCTCGCTGTACGCGGAGAACATCCGGTGTCGCCGCGCAGACCACGGCGCCGACACCGTCGTGGTGGCTGGTGCCCTCGCCGGGCACCGAGCGATCCTGCCCGGGGAGTCGTTGGTGCAGGGCGGCATGGCCATGCGACGTGGGGGCACGGAGGTCGCGGACCGGGAGCTGGGGACACGCGCGTGGCGTGCGATCACCGCGATGCTCGCGGCATCGCGCTGACGTGCTCGGCTTCACGTCGAGTCGTCGACCCGCTGGAAGAGGACGTGGTCCTGCCAGCGGCCCGCGATCTCGAGGTAGGACGGTGCGATGCCGTACTGCTCGAAACCGGCCTTCCGCAGGACCCGCTGTGAGGCGACGTTGTGACGGAGCGTCCCCGCCTGGACTCGGTGGAGGCCGGCGTCGCCGAAGGCCCAGTCGACGGCGTCGCCGACGGCCGAGGTCATGATGCCGCGGCCGTTGCGGTCCTCCGACAGCCAGTAGCCCAGGTCACAGGACCGGAAGGGGCCACGGGCGATCCCGCTGAGGGTCAGCCGGCCCACCACGGCACCCTCGTCGACGATGACGAACGGCTGCGCCTCACCCCGGGATCGTTGCGCCAGCAGCGACGAGATCACCGACAGCTGCCCCTCGGGCGTGAAGTAGGCGTCACCGCGCACGGGGTCCCAGGGCGCCAGGAACTCACGGTTGCGCGTCAACGCCCGGGCCAACTCGGGGGCGTCTCGCGGCTCGATCAGGCGGAGGTGGGAGGACACGGGTTCACGGTACCGCCGGAGACGCGGCCCGATGCCGTCGTCGTCGCCGTCGTCATCGGGTCGGCCTCGTGTTCATGTTCGTCCTACGGGGCGCCGTCCTCCGTGCCGGGCTCCAGTCCTGGGGGTCGAGTGCGTCGAGCTCGACGAGCACCCGGTCGACGAGGTCACGCCAGGCCTGACTGCGGCGGGGTTCGTCGACGTCCGCCTCTCGTCGACGGAGGAATCAGCGGACGGCCCTCACCGCGCCTCCGGACGCCCGGCCTCGTCGAGCGCGCGCAGCAGCGCCTCGCCGTCGCGCACGTCCACGAAGGTCATCGGCAGCGGGGCCATGACCCCGTCGAGGCCCGTGTTGGTCAGGCCACGCTGCCGTGCGCCGAACGGGGTGTTCCCCGTGATCGAGTCGGTCCAGTCGACGCTGACGTGGGTGCGGTCCCGGGACCACGAGACCTCTTGGTTCTGCTGCTTCGCCGGCGCCTGGTGGACGGTCGACCCGACGACCAGGAACGACCTCTGGTCGGTGACCGCGTAACCCGTCTTCGCCTTCCGGGCCCGCTTGAGCAGGAACCTGCCGACCACGAAGAAGAGGCCGATCGCGACGAAGACCCCACCGAAGGCGACGAAGAACCACGACGCCCCGTCGCGCAGCGCGGAGACCTCCCAGAAGATCGCGAACCCGCACCACAGCAGGCTGAACGGCACGAGGAACAGGTCGTTGCGACCGAAGGTCACGCTCTCATCCGGGCCGCCCGACCAGAGCAGGTGCTCGCCGGGGCGCAGCTCCGGCTGGACGAGGGCACGTCGGTCGTCGGGCACGCGGGCGTCGGGAGCGCTCATGGTCGAGAAACTACCGTGACGCGTCCGCCGCCGTCACCGCGCCCGGGCTGGGGTGCCGTCAGGCCCGGGGCCGGTCGAACCGGGCGCCGCCGGGCTTCGGGCCGAGCAGCGACAGGATGAAGATGACGAATCCGCCGAGGTACGGGACGAGGTTGATGAGCAACAACCACCCGCTGAGGTCGATGTCGTGGAGTCGCCGCGCTCCGAGGGAGAGGAACGGCACGATCGTCCCGAAGAAGAGGATCGCGAAGACGAAGCCGAAGGGAATGGAACCGGGTCCGGGTTCGAGGGTGCCGTCGTAGTCGGTCGTGCTCCCCGGGAGGCCCGCGAGGAACCCGACGATGCCGAGGACGAAGTAGAGGACCGTGTTGGCGAGGACCACCCACCAGTACTCGCTGCGGCTCGCGCGCCCCGTGAAGTCGGCGTACTTGAGGAAGAACCGCTTCACCGCGACGACCGGGCCCGCCCCGTACAGCGGCGCCCAGAGGGGGACCGACCCGCCCGGGCCGGAGGGCGACCCCTGCGGCGGCTGTCCGTACGAGGGCTGTGCATACGAGGGCTGCCCGTACGAGGGCTGTCCGTACCCGGGCTGCTGCTGCGGGTGGCCGGAGGGCTGCTGCCCGTACGGCGGAGGCGTCGGCTGCCCGTAGGGCGGCTGCTGCCCGTAGGGCGGGGGCGTCGGCTGCCCGTAGGAGGGCTGCCCGTAGGGCGGCTGCTGCGGCTGCTGCGGCTGTCCGCCCCGCTGGTCCGCTCCGTCGTTCTGATCGGTCATGAGATCCCCCTCGTCCGCGCCGCCCACCGCGACCCGACCACCCTATCGATCGGGGGAGTCGTACCGTCGCACCGTGCAGACACCGGCCGTCCTCCGTGACGATTCACCCGAGGCCGCCGCTCTCCTCGGCGCTCACCGTGGTCGCACCCACCCCCTGAACGTCGGTCGAGTGGTCCCGAATCGTCCCTCGTCGGTCGACGAAGGACGATGGGGGACCACTCGACGCGACCGCGGGAGTGATCGCGCGGGCCCCGGGATCAGCCCCAGCCGCCGAGGTAGGCGGCGACGCTCGGCTCGCCCGCGACGGGCGTCAGCCAGTCCACGGAGGCGCGGTGCGAGACGAACGCGACGCCCGCCCCCCAGCGTCGGGCACGCAGGGCGGCGCGGCGCGACTCGACCGTCACGAGCACGCGGCCCGACGGGTCCGCCAACTCGAGCGTGCCGAGCGACCCGACGCCCACCGCGTCCGTCGCCGTCCGCAGGTCGCGCGCGACGTCGTCCCCGAGGCCGACCGCAGCGGCCAGGGCCTGCACCCGGGCGTCGTCCGAGCCGCTGGCCTCCACCGCGGGCAGCACCCGCACGGGCCCTTCGAGCGTCACGACCACCCGGGCACCGGCCAGCGCCGCGGCGGCAGCGTCCGACGAGCGGCCCCGCACCCGCTGGTCCGCCTCGAAGACCCGGGCCACGTCGTCCGGCACCACGACCGTCGCGTCCGGCATCGCCGCCAGCACGCTGTCCACCGCGACGAACGCCGCACCGGCCGAGATCGAGGTCCCGACGGCGGCGACCAGGTCGACGCAGACGTCCACCGCGCGACTCCGCACGCCGAACCCGCGCGAGCCGCGCACGGCGATCAGATCGGCGAGGCGCAGGGTCTCGCCGTTCTTCTCGGCCTGACGCCGCGCCTCCTCGTCCTCGTGAGCGGCCGCCGACGCCGCCGACGCCGAGTCCGCCGACGCCGAGGCCGCCGACCCCGCCGACCCGCCGCCGGCACCCGTCGCC
>NZ_JACYNS010000043.1:0-20877 GCF_014839405.1 Frigoribacterium sp. CFBP 13605
TAGCCAGCGCCGCCCGCGCCGCCCCGCGTCCGTCGAGGCGGCGCCGGGCCATGCGGAGCCCGTCGTCGACGCGGCGCCGGACTACGCGGCGCCCGTCGTCTACTCGGCGGAGACCTCGATCAGCACCTTGCCGACCACGTCGCCCTCGACGGCCTCGTGGGCGGCGGCCGTGTCGGCGAGCGGGAAGGTGTGCAGCGGCAGGCCGGCGGCCTCGCCGACCGGCAGCACGCCGTCGCGCAGGGCCGCGGTGACGTCCTCGACGGCGGCCCGCAGCGCCTCCTCGCCCACGGTGTAGAGCAGGACGAACTGGAACCGGGTGTTCGTGATCATGTTCGCCCGGATCGGGATGGTCGTCGTGTCGCCGCCGTTGTCGGCGTAGATCGCCACGGAGGCGCGGTGGGCGACGACGTCGGCCAGCAGGTCGGCGTTCTGCGAGATCGCGACCTCGACGACGACGTCGACGCCCGCGGGGGCGATCTCGCGGATGCGGGCGGCGGCGTCGTCCGTGCGGTAGTTGACGACGTGGTGGGCACCGGCGGCCGTGGCCAGGGCGGCCTTCTCGTCGCTGCTGATGGTCGTGACGACGGTGGCCCCGGCCCAGCGGGCGAGCTGGATGGCGGCGTGACCGACCGCACCCGCGCCTCCGGCGACGAGGACGACGGCGCCGTCGAGGCTGCCGGGGGTCAGGCGGCTCGGGCCGTCCTCCCACACGGTGAGCGCGCGGTGGGCGGTCATGGCGGGGACGCCGAGGCTCGCACCGACGTCCAGGCCGACGCCGTCGGGCAGCGGGACGACGCGGGACGCGGGCAGGACGGTGAACTCCTGCGCGGTGCCGGTGGGGCGCTGGTGGGCCGAGAGGTAGGTCCAGACGCGGTCGCCGACCGAGAGGCCGGTGACGCCCTCGCCGACGGCGTCGACGACGCCCGAGCCGTCCTGGTTGGGCGTGACCTCGGGGAACGGCAGCGACTCGCCGGGCCCACCGCCTGCGCGGGACTTCCAGTCGGTGGGGTTGACGCCCGAGAACACGACGCGCACCCGCACCTCGCCGGCGGCGGGTTCGGGCAGGTCGCGGTCGACGAGCTGCAGCACGGTGGGGGCGGGTCCGGTCTCGGAGTACACGATCGACTTCATGCCCGGAGCCAACCAGACCCGGCCCCGCCGTGTTCCCGCCCGGGACGCCACCGAGTGGACACGGCACCGCTGCACGTCACGGTGTCGTGCCCACTCGACGGCGTCGTGTGGTGCGCGGGCCGGCTCAGGACCCGGCGCCGCGGAACAGGGCGAGCGCCAGCAGGTCGTCCTCGAACCCGCCGCCCTCGTGCCCGTTGTACGGCCACACCGTGACGTCGGCCGCCCCGGCGTACGCGTGGAACGCGCCGAACACCGTCGACGGCGGGCAGGTCGGGTCCATCAGCGCCGTCGTGAACAGGGCCGGGGCCGTGGCCCGCCTCGCGAAGTTGACGCCGTCGTAGTACGCGAGGACGTCGTGCACCGAGGAGGCGCGGTGCCGGTGGACCGCCAGGTAGCGTCCGATCTCCTTGTACGGGTCGGCGTCGGTGATGACGGTCGCGCGCCGGAAGTCGCAGAGGAACGGCACGTACGCCGCGACGGCGGCGAGGTCGGGGACGAGTCCCGCGACGGCGAGGGCGATGCCGCCGCCCTGGCTGCCGCCGACGACGGACACCCGGGAGGCGTCGACGGCGTCGAGCCCGCGCGCGGCCTCGACGGCGCGGACGGCGTCGGCGAACACCCGGCGGTAGTAGTAGGTCTCCCGCGAGTCGATGCCCCGCGTCATGACGCCGGGGTGGGCCGGGCCCGAGCCGTCCGGGTCGGGGGTGTCGCCGAGGCTCCACCCCGAGCCCTGGCCGCGGGTGTCCATCTGCAGGTGAGCGAAGCCGGCCGACGACCAGAAGAGGTTCTCGACGGCGGCGCCGCGACCGCCGCCGTAGCCGACGAACTGCACGACCGCCGGCAACGGTCCCTCCGCTGCGGCCGGCACGCGCAACCAGGCCCGCACGGGCTGACCCGCCCACCCGGAGAACGTCACGTCGTAGACGTCGACCGTCGTCAGCCCCGTGTCGACCCGGTCGACCCGCAGGTCGAGCGGGTGCGCCCGCGTCTCGGAGAGCGTCGTCGCCCAGAACTCGTCGAAGTCGTCGGGGTCGGTCTGGGTGCTGCGGTACTCCCGCAGGGCGGGTTCGGGCAGGTCGGTGAACATGCCCCCTTGTCTACCGCAGCCCGCGACGACAGCCGAGGAGGCGCGGTGCAGGAGGCGCGGCTCAGCTCGCGCGGGCCAGGTTCGGCACCCAGCCGAACGCCGGGGCGACGTGGTCCGCCACCGTCTGCAGCAGACGGGCGTTGTAGGCGACCCCCAACTGGTTGGGCACCGTCAGCAGGATCGTGTCGGCGTCCCGGACTGCGGCGTCGGCGGCCAACTGCTCGGCGATGACGTCGGGTTCGCCCACGTAGCTCTTGCCGAAGCGTGACTGCACGCCGTCGAGCAGACCGACCTGGTCCTGCGAGTCGGCCTGGGCGCGGACGCCGAAGTAGCGACGGTCCTCGTCGGTGGTGATCGGGATCACGCTGCGGCTGACGGACACCCTCGGCTCACGGGCGTGCCCGGCGGCGCGGTAGGCCTCCCGGTACAGCGCGATCTGCTCGGCCTGCAGCTCGTCGAACGGCACCCCCGTGTCCTCCGTCAGGAGGGTGCTGCTCATCAGGTTCATGCCCTGCTCGCCGGTCCAGACGGCCGTCGACCGGCTGCCGGAACCCCACCAGATGCGCTCGCCGAGGCCGGGGGAGTGCGGCTCGACCGAGAGCCCGTGCGACCAGCCGGTCATCTTGGGGTCCGACTCGGCGACGTCTGCGCCGTCGATCGCCGCCCGGAACGCCTCGGTGTGCCGGCGGGCGAGGTCGGCGTCGCTCTCGCCGTCGAGGGGGACGTGGCCGAAGGCCTCCCAGCCCCGCAGGGCGGGCTCGGGTGATCCGCGGCTGACGCCGAGCTGCAGACGCCCCGCGCTGATCAGGTCGGCGGCCGCCGCCTGCTCGGCCATCGAGAGCGGGTTCTCGTAGCGCATGTCGATCACGCCGGTGCCGAGTTCGATGCGGGTCGTCCGCGCGGCCATCGCCGCGAGCAGCGGGAACGGGTTGGCGGCCTGGCGCACGTAGTGGTGCACGCGCACGGCGGCCACGTCGACGCCGATCTCCTCCGCGGCCTCGGCCAGCTCGATCGACTGGACCAGCGCCTCCCGGGCGGTCGGCGTCGCCGAGCCCCGCACGTCCTGGTAATGGCCGAACGACAGGAACCCGATGCGCTTCTTCATGACCGGGCGAACCCCCGACGTCGCCCGGCCATTCCGTCGGGCGGCCGTGCTGGGTAGCGTGGTGCCGTGGAGAACCGCTTTCGCATCGACGGTGACGACCTCGGCATCGACCTGCGCGCCTCCTCGGTCATGCTCGGAGACGACGGCGTCGTGGACGCCCGCATCGTCGCGGGTCGGGTGCCCGAGGTCGCGGACTGGTCCGACGAGCCGCCGTCGCTGGTGTTCCGTGACGTGCCCGTGAAGTTCGACGGTGCCACCTTCGGCGCCACGGTCGACGACGACCTGCTCGACGAGCACGAGATCGTCTTCCGGCTCGGCGAGAACCTCGACGTGCACGGGGTGCTCAGCCTCGGTGCCGGCGACCGGCTGCGCTTCGTGGGCACCACGCACGTCTCGGGCGAGCCGAAGGCCTGGCGCCTCGACGTCTCGATCGGCTTCGGCGGATCGGCGCGGCGCACCGCGATCTGACGCGGCTCGCGGTCGACGCCGGGAGGCGCGGGTCGTGCCCCTTCGACGGCCCCCGACGACGGGTGGGGTGCGGGGTGCGCGACCGGCCTGGGGACGTGGTGAGGGTCGGACGGTCGCGCACCCGCGCGTTCTCCTGATGCTTCGGGTTCACCAGGCGATCACGATGGTAGCGCCTGGATACCCGTCGGTATGCGCCTTCTCCGGGGGCGGCGCGGGTGACTTCTGAGGATCACCCGCACCCGTTAGGGTCGCAGCATGGCCACCACCTCCGGGGCTCCGATTCCCCGCATCCCACGAGCCGAGGTCAAGCAGCGGCTGCTCGACGCGGCGGCCGAGCTGTTCTCCCGACGCGGGGTGCACGCGACCACCCTGGACGACGTCGCGCGGGCCGCCGGGTTCAGCAAGGGTGCGGTCTACTCGAACTTCTCGTCGAAGGACGACCTGGTCCGCAGCCTCATGCGTCGCGAGACCGACGGCGCGCTCGGCGCCCTCGAGGGCATGTTCTTCCCGGGCACCTCGCTCGACCAGCTGCCCGAGAAGATCGGCACGGCGTTCGCGCCCTACGGCCCCGGGCAGGTCGAGGACTTCGCGTTGATGAGCGAGTTCCGCGCGCACGCCCTCTCGCACCCCGAGGTGATGGCCGACTTCGTCCGTCAGCGCCGCGAGGTGCTCGACGCCCTGCACGGCCTCGTCGAGGAGGTCTTCCAGGGGCAGACCGTCCCCGTGACCGGTCTCGAGCCGCGGACGCTCGCCCGCGTCCTCATCTGCATCACGCTGGGCGTCGCCTTCGACTGGCCTGCCACGGGTGAGCAGGCGGCCGGCGACGTCATGGGCGACGTCGTCGCCGCCCTCACCCGCGGCGTGACCCCCTGACGCCCGCCCGGCCTAGCGCTGCTCGATCGTGACGACGGGCACGTGCCAGCGGGTCCGGACCTGCAGGGTCAGCTGACCCCGCCGGGCGAGCACCAAGGCCGTCACGGCGGCGGCGACGGCCGGCACGCCGCCCGAGACGATCATGCCGACGTGCGTGCCGAAGGTCTCGACGATCACGCCCATCAGCGGTCCGCCGATCGCCTGGCCGCCGAGCAGCACCAGGATGTACAGCGACATCACGCGCCCCCGGATCGCGATGTTGCTCGACATCTGCACCAGCTGGTTCGCGGCCGTCAAGAACAGCAACGACGCGAGCCCGACGCCGACGAGGACGACGGCGAACGGCACGAGCGAGGGCATCGAGCCGGCGACGGCCTGCAGCACGCCGGTGACGAGCACGCCCAGCACGATGGTGCGCAGCCGGATCGTCGCGCGCCGCGTCGACAGCAGGGCGCCGGTCAGGGCCCCGACGGCGATCATCGAGTTGAAGAGGCCGTACCCGCCGGGCCCCACGTCGTAGACGTCCGCCGCGAACGACGCGAGCAGCACGGGCATCGTGAGGCCGAACACGGCGTAGACGCCGACGAGCAGCACCGGCACGACGATGGTCGGCTTCGAGCGGGCGTAGGCGAGGCCCTGCCGCAGCTGGCCGCGGCCTCGTGCCGACGAGGCGACCCGGGTCATCTGCGCGGTCCGCAGCATCGTCAGCATCACGACGACCACGAGGCAGGCGACGCCGTTGACGACGAACGCCCACCCCGCGCCGACCGCCAGCAGCAGCACGCCGGCGATCGCGGGGCCCACCATGCCGCCCAGCTGGAACACGCTCGAGTTGACGCTGATGGCGTTGCGGAGGTGGGTGTGACCGACGAGCTCGGTGACGATCACCTGTCGGGCCGGGTTGTCGACCACGGTGACGAGGCCCGTGGCGAAGGCGATGGCGAAGACGTGCCAGGCCTCGACGACGCCCGCCAGGGTCAGGGCGGCGAGCCCCAGGCTGAGCACGGCGAACAGGCTCTGCGTGACGAGCATGAGGGCGCGCTTCGAGAAGCGGTCGACGATGACCCCGCCGAGCAGGCCGAAGAACAGCATCGGGGCGAACTGCATCGCCACCGTGATGCCCACGGCCGTCGCGCTGCCGGTCAGTTCGAGCACGAGCCAGTCCTGGGCGATGCGCTGCATCCACCCGGCGGTCATCGCGACGACGTTGCCGGCCGTCCAGAGACGGAAGTTCGGCACGCTGAGGGCGATGAAGGTGTGCCGCCATGGCGGGCGGGTCGTGCTGATCGGGAGCGGGGCGGTCGGGGGGAAGTCGGTGCGGGGCGGGGCGGACATCACGTTCCTGCGCTGGTGGTTCGGTTCACGGTCTGCACCAACGGTAGGGCCGGCCTGGTCATTCGGACCCCGGTGGGGGATGATCAATCACATTGGCTTCGTGAATGACGAAGCCCGAGACCCTTCGACGGAGGAGGCGCGGTGTACGACCCCACGCTGCTCGCGACGTTCCTCGTCGTGGCCGAGACGCGCAGCTTCACCCGGGCCGCCCAGCGTCTCGGCATCAGCCAGCCGACGGTCAGCCAGCAGGTCGGCCGGCTCGAGAAGGCCGCGGGCCGCACGCTCGTCGCCCGCGACACCCGGGACGTCCGACTGACCGACAACGGCGACGCCATGGCCGGCTTCGCGCGCACGATCCTCGCCGCGCACGCCGCGGCCGAGAGCTACTTCAGCGGCTCGGCCATGCGGGGCCGCCTGCGCTTCGGCGCCGCCGACGACCTCGCCATCACCCAGCTGCCGCGCATCCTGCGCCACTTCCGCCAGCTCTACCCGCAGATCAACCTCGAGCTGACCGTCAACCAGTCCGCGCCGCTGCGCCGTCGTCTGGCCGCGGGGCACCTCGACCTGATCTTCGTGAAGCAGACCGCGGGCGAGTCCGACGAGGGCACGCGGGTCGCGGGCGACGCCATGGTCTGGATCGGCCAGGAGAAGCTGGTCGTCGAACCCGGCCAGCCCGTGCCGCTCATCGCGTACCAGGCGCCCAGCCTGAGCCGGCAGATGGCCATCGACGCCCTCGAGCGCGCCGGCCGCACCTGGCGGATCACCTGCAACACCCGTGACGTCAACGGCGTCCTCGCCGCCGTGCGGGCCGGCATGGGGGTCGCCGTGTTCCCGTTCTCGCTGATCCCGACCGACCTCGTCAAGGTCAGCGACCGGTTCTCGCTGCCCACCCTCGGCGACGTCGACTACGTGCTCGTCGCCAACCCGGGTGCCGCCCGTGAGCCCGTCGACGCCCTCATGTCGGCCATCACCAGCCGGGGCGTCAGCCGCGCCGTCTGACCCGGTCCGACGGGACGCACCGGTCAGCCACTCCGGCGCGCCGCCCCCGCCCGACCCCGGGAGGCGCGCGCAAGATGGTCGCATGAGTCACCGCCCCACACGCCGTCAGAAGTCCGCCGCCCGTCGGGACGCCCGCGTCCTCGCCGCGATCCTGTGCGGTTCCGGCCTCCTGCACCTCGCCACACCCGCGGTCTACGACGCGGTCGTCCCGAGGAGCGTCCCGGGGCCGGCCCGCTTCTGGACGATCGGCTCCGGTCTCGCCGAGGTCGGCATCGCCGCCGCCCTCCTCGCCCCGCGCACGCGTCCGGTCGGCGGGCTCGCCGCCGCCGCGCTCTTCGTCGCCGTCTTCCCGGCCAACGTCTCGATGGCCCTCCGCGCCCTGACGAGCGAGCGGGCCACGACGGCTCGCCGGGTCGTCACCCTCGTGCGGCTGCCGTTGCAGGTGCCGCTGGTGACGCGCGCGCTCGGCGTGCACCGCGCCTCCTAGGCGTCCGGGCGCGTCGCGGTCGCGGGGCGGGGCCGTTGCTGGGTGCACCCTGGGCACGCCCTATCCTGTTCTCTTCCCCCTCGACATCCGATCTCACCGGAGACGCATCGCCATGGCCACGAACGCCCCCGTCACCACCCCGCCGAGACCCGGAGTCGGGGGCACCCTCGACCGGTTCTTCGAGATCACCCATCGCGGCTCGACCTGGGCCCGCGAGATCCGGGGCGGCGTCGTCACCTTCGTCACGATGGCGTACATCGTCATCCTGAACCCGTTGATCCTCGGCGGCTTCAGTGCCGACCAGGCCGCCAAGGACGTCGCCGGCAACTGGCTGGAGAACGGCCAGGTGGGCGCGGTCACGGCCCTCACCGCCGGCGTCATGACGATCCTCTTCGGAACCGTCGCGCGCCTCCCGTTCGCGTTCGCCGCCGGACTCGGCATCAACTCGTTCCTGGCCGTCAACGTCGTGCAGGACGTCACCTGGCCCGAGGCCATGGGTCTCGTGGTGATCAACGGGCTCGTCATCACGATCCTCGCCGTGACCGGTCTGCGCAGCATGATCTTCACCGCGGTGCCCGCCGCGCTCAAGACCGCGATCACGGTCGGCATCGGCCTGTTCATCGCGTTCATCGGCCTGGTCGACTCGGGCTTCGTGCGCACCAGCGGGACGTCGTCGCCGCCCCTGCAGCTCGGTGACTCCGGCTCGGTGGCGACCCTCCCGACCATCACCTTCGTCATCGGCCTGCTCGTCATCGGCGTGCTGATGGCCCGCAAGGTGCGGGGGGCGATCTTCATCGGCATCGTCGCGTCCACCATCATCGCCATCGCCCTTCAGGCGATCTTCCAGGTGCCGCCGTCGAACGGCCAGAACCTCGACGACTGGAACCTCAACGCCCCCGTGCTGCCCACCCAGATCGTGGCCCTGCCCGACCTCTCGCTGGTCGGCCAGTTCAGCTTCGGGGCCTTCGCCCGCATCGGCGTGCTGTCGGCGGTCATGCTGGTCTTCACGCTCGTCTTCACCAACTTCTTCGACGCCATGGGCACGATGACCGGCCTGGCCAAGGCCGGCGACGTCGCGGACGCCGACGGCACCTTCCCCCGCCTCCGCTCGGCCCTGATCGTCGAGGGCGTCGGCGCGGTCGCGGGCGGTGCGACGAGTTCGTCGTCCAACACCGTGTTCGTCGAGTCCGCCTCGGGCATCGGCGAAGGCGCCCGGACGGGCTTCGCCTCGGTCGTCACCGGTGCGCTGTTCCTGCTCGCCATGTTCTTCACGCCGCTGACCCAGGTCGTCCCGCTCGAGGTCGCCGCCTCGGCGCTCGTGATCGTCGGCGCGCTCATGGTGTCTCAGATCAGCCAGATCGACTGGACCGACTTCTCGGTCGCCCTGCCGGTGTTCCTGACGATCATCACCATGCCGCTGACCTACTCGATCGCGAACGGCATCGGCGTCGGCTTCGTCAGCTGGGTGGTCGTGCGGGCGTTCGCGGGCAGGGCCCGCACGATCAGCCCCCTGCTCTGGGTCGTCGCGGCGGGGTTCCTCGTCTACTTCGTGCGCGGCCCGATCGAGGCGCTGATCGGCTAGACGCCCACTGGGACGTCACGACGTGCCGCTCGGCGTTCTGGCCGCGCGGTACGACGTGACGTCTCGTGCCGCGATCCGCTCCGCAGTACGCTGACCGGCAGCGGGCGGCGACGGCGCCGCCTGCCCACCCCGAGGAGGCGCGTCATGCCCCGCATCACCCCCACGCTCTGGTTCGGTCGTGACGTCGAGACCGCAGCGGACTTCTACGTCACCCTGTTCCCGTCGTCGCGCGTCACCGACGTGTCGCGCTATCCCGACGACTTCCCCGACGCAGCCACGGCCGGTCAGGCCCTCGTCGTCGACCTCGAACTCGACGGCCAGCCCTACCGCCTGCTGAACGGCGGCGACGGAGGGCCGAGGCCGACCGAGGCCACGTCGTTCTCGATCTCGGTCGAGTCCCAGGACGAGCTCGACCACTACTGGGACGCCTTCGCGGCCGACGGCGGACAGGAGGGGCGGTGCGGCTGGGTGACGGACCGCTGGGGCTTCTCCTGGCAGGTCGTCCCGTCGGTGATGGACCGCTACCTCGGCGGGCCCGACCCCGAGGGCGCCGCCCGGGCCATGACCGCGATGATGGGCATGACGCGGTTGGTCATCGCCGAGCTGGCGGCGGCCTACGAGGGGTGACCGACGCGCTCGCCCGCGCCGCGCCTCCTCGTCACCAGTCGTGGACGGTCCCGTCCGCGAGGCGGTTGTAGGGCAGGTAGGCCTGCGCGTAGGGGTACGCCGCGGCGGCCCGCTCGTCCAGCTCGACCCCGATGCCGGGCTGCTCACCCGGGTGCAGCATGCCGTCCTCGAACGTGAAGCTCTGCTCGAAGACCTCGTCCGTCCTCGCGCCGTGCTTCATGTACTCCTGGATGCCGAAGTTGTGGATCGCGAGTCCGAGGTGCATCGCGGCCGCCATGCCGACCGGTGAGATGTCGGTCGGACCGTGCATGCCGGACTTGATCTGGTACTGCGAGGCGTACTCGAGCACCTTCTTGAGGTGGGTGATGCCGCCCGTGTGCGTGACGGCGCTGCGGACGTAGTCGATCAACTGCTCGCGGATGATCTGCTGGTAGTCCCACACGGTGTTGAAGATCTCGCCGATGGCCAGCGGGGTCGTCGTGTGCTGCCGGACGAGTCGCAGGGCCTCGGGGTTCTCGGCCGGGGTGACGTCCTCGAGCCAGAAGAGGTCGAAGGGCTCCAGGCTCTTGCCGAGCCTCGCCGCCTGGATCGGCGTCATGCGGTGGTGTCCGTCGTGCAGCAGGGGGATCTCGGGGCCGAACTCGTTCCGCACCGCCTCGAACACGGTGGGCACGTGCCGCAGGTACGAGCGGGTGTCCCAGTCCTCCTCGTTCGGCAGGGCCCCGCGTTGGGCGGGCTCGTGGTCGTAGCGCACGCCGCTGTTGGCGTCGAAGGTGGCGTTCGAGGCGATGCCGTAGATCGACTCGAGGCCGGGCACCCCGGTCTGCACGCGGATGGCCTTGTAGCCCTGTTCCTGGTGGTCTCGGACGCTGTCGAAGAGCTCCTCGAGGTCCTTCCCCGAGGCGTGGCCGTAGGTCAGCAACCCCGTGCGCGAGGCTCCGCCGAGCAGCTGGTAGAGGGGCAGGCCGGCGACCTTGGCCTTGATGTCCCAGAGGGCGACGTCGACCGCGGCGATGGCGGCCATCGTGACCGGCCCTCGCCGCCAGTACGCGCTGCGGTAGAGGAACTGCCAGGTGTCCTCGATGCGGGCCGGGTCGCGCCCGATCAGCAGGGGCACGACGTGTTCGGTCAGGTAGGCGACGACGGCGAGTTCGCGCCCGTTCAGGGTGGCGTCGCCGAGGCCGGTCACGCCGTCGGAGGTCGTGATCTTCAGCGTCACGAAGTTGCGGTCGGGGCTGGTGACGATCACGTCGGCTCTGTCGATGATCATGCGGTGTCCTCTGGAGCTCGCGTCCGGGTGACGTCGATGTCACCCGGGCTGGTCCCTCCACTCTGGCGCATGCGCGAGCGCGAGGCGAGCCCGTCGGGCGCATGCGCGAGCGCGAGGCGAGCCCGTCGGGCGCATGCGCGGGCGCGAGGCGAGCCCGGGAGGCGCGGGTCAGCGCATCTCGAGCGGCACCCTGGTCGTCGGCGCGGGGAACGCGCGCTCGAGCTGCACGAACGCCTGGTCGTCGAGGTCGACGGCCAGTGCGGCCGCGTTCTCGAGGGTGTGCCCGGCCGTGCCCGCCTTGACGGCGACCATGAGGTCGGGCACGAGGCGCAGCACCCAGGCGAGGGCGAGTTGCGCCGACGAGACGCCGAGATCGGTCGCGACCTGCTCGAGCACGGGGTGACCGAGCAGCTCGCCGCCGTCGACGGGGGAGTACGAGGTGAGCGGCACGCCGTGCTCGCGCGCCCAGGGCAGCAGGTCGAACTCGGGTCCGCGACGGGCCAGGTTGTAGAGGACCTGGTTCGTCTGGACGTTCTGGCCACCGGGCACCGAGAGCAGCTCGTGCAGGTCCTCGACGTCGAAGTTGCTGACGCCCCAGCCGCCGATCGCGCCCTCGGCGACCAGCGCCTCCAGGGCCTCGACGGTCTCGGCGAGCGGGTGGCGACCCCGCCAGTGCAGCAGGTAGAGGTCGAGGCGGTCGGTGCCCAGGCGCTCGAGGCTGGCGTGGCAGGCCTCGACCGTGCCCCGCCGCGAGGCGTTGCCCGGCAGCACCTTGCTCACCAGGAACACCTCGTCGCGCCGGCCCGCGATCGCCTCGCCGACCAGCTGTTCGGACCGCCCGCCGCCGTACATCTCGGCGGTGTCGATCATGGTCAGGCCGGCGTCGAGGCCGGCCCGCAGGGCGGCGACCTCGTCGGCGCGGCGCCGTGGGTCGTCGCCGATGTTCCAGGTGCCCTGGCCGAGGGCCGGGACGACGCGCCCGTCGGGCAGGGCGACGGCGGGATTGGTCGGAGTCGCGGGGGTGGTCATGCCGGGGGATGGTAGTCGTCGCGCGGGGAGGGTGTGGCCGGCCCCGCCGTGCTCGGTCCCGCCGTGGTCGGTCCCGCCGTGGTCGGGCCCACCGTGGTCGGGCCCGCCGTGCTCGGCCCCGTCGTGACCTCGCGGGCCAGCAGGGTGGCCGCGGCGACGGCGGCCGGCATCACGAGCACGGCCCCGAGGGGGACGAAGAACAGGAGGTAGGTGGCGGTGCCCAGCCCCAGGGTGCGCGCCCGGTTGACGGCGAGTCCACGGCGGCGCTCGGCGAGCGAGCGGCCCCGGGCGTCGAAGGCGTACCCGGTGAGCTCGACCGCCAGGAACCATCCGCCGGTCAGGGCGCCGAGCACCGGGACGACCGTCTGGCCGAGGACCGGGACGAACCCGCCGACGAAGAGGAGGACGCCCACGCCGGCCGTGGCCAGCAGCAGTCGGAGCGAGTCGCCGGCACTCCGGGCGAGCCCGCGCCAGAAGCCCCGGTCGACGTCGGCCGGCGGGTCGCCCTCTCGCTCCTCGACGCGACGCCAGATGCGCTCGTAGAAGGGATCGCCGACGAGGAGCGTGACGGCGGTGAACGCGACGACCGCGAGCAGCACGGCCAGGGCAGCGACGGCCAGAGCTCCGCCGAGACGCACGAGGGTGCGGGACCACTCGGGCCACCCGTCGGCGAACGGCGTCAGGGTGCGGGCCAGGTCGTCGGCGGCGAGGCCCACGCCCACGAGGGCCGCGGCGAAGACCGCACCCACGACGAGGGCGGGCACCGCGCCCAGCAGCATGAGCCGCGGGGAGGTCGCCCACAGGCGCAGGCCCCGGCCGAGCAGGCCCACCCCGCCGAAGAACTCCCCGATCACCGACACGGGGCGAGCGTACCGAGTGCCGGAGGTGCGGGTGCGGTCGGACGACGCGTCACGGCGCGGGGGCGGCGCGTAGCGTCGACGGCGTGCCGCATCGAGGCGGCACCACCGAGAAAGGTCGTCCATGAAGTTCAGGTACCTCGGCAACAGCGGGCTCAAGGTCAGCGAGCTCACCTACGGCAACTGGCTCACCCACGGGTCCCAGGTGGAGAACGACACGGCGACGCGCTGCGTCCGTGCGGCTCTCGACGTCGGCATCAGCTCGTTCGACACGGCCGACGTCTACGCGAACACGCAGGCCGAGACGGTGCTCGGTGAGGCGCTGAAGGGCGAGCGGCGCGAGTCGCTCGAGATCTTCACCAAGGTCTACGGTCCCACCGGGCCCAAGGGCCACAACGACACGGGCCTCAGCCGCAAGCACGTCACCGAGTCGATCAACGGGTCGCTGAAGCGCCTGCAGACCGACTACGTCGACCTCTACCAGGCCCACCGGTACGACGTCGAGACGCCCCTCGAGGAGACGATGGAGACCTTCGCCGACCTGGTCCGCCAGGGCAAGGTGCTCTACATCGGGGTCTCGGAGTGGAACGCCGAGCAGCTGCGCGAGGCGCACGCCCTGGCTCGCGAGCTGAAGATCCAGCTCGTCTCGAACCAGCCCGAGTACTCCCTGCTCTGGCGCGTCATCGAGGACGAGGTCGTCCCGGCCTCGGCCGAACTCGGCATCTCGCAGATCGTCTGGTCTCCCGTCGCCCAGGGCGTCCTGACCGGCAAGTACACCGTCGGTGCCGAGCTGCCCGCGGGCAGCCGGGCCACCGACCAGAAGGGCGGTGCGGGCATGATCGAACGTTGGATGCGCGACGACGTCCTCGACGCCGTGGCCCAGCTCGAGCCGATCGCGTCCGACCTGGGGCTGACCCAGGCGCAGCTGTCGCTGGCGTGGGTGCTGTCGAACGAGAACGTCGCCTCGGCGATCATCGGGGCGTCGCGTCCCGAACAGGTCGAGTCGAACGCGAAGGCGTCGGGCGTCACCCTCGAGGCGGACGTCCTGTCGCGCATCGAGTCGATCTTCGACGGCCTCGCCGAGACGGACCCGCGCAAGACGCAGATGCCGGCCGGCCGCGAAGCCTGATCGGCCGTCGTCCGACGCGGCGACGCCCCGCCACGAGATCGTGGCGGGGCGTCGTCGTGCGTCGGCTCGGCGTGCGACCGCCCAGGCCCCGGGCTCAGGCCCCGGGGACCTCGAACGTCGCGGAGATCACCGCGCGGGCCAGCGTGTGGAAGTGCAGGTTGAAGCCGAGGTACGCCGGGCTGGCGGTCTCGTCCACTCCGATCTTCTCGACGTCGAGGGCGTGCACCGCGACGAAGTACGTGTGCGGTCCGTGGCCCTCGGGCGGTGCCGCACCGACGTAGCGGGCGAGCCCACCGTCGTTCTTCAGCTGGAGGGCCCCCTCGGGCAGGCCCGAGCCCTGGTCGTCACCCGCACCGGAGGGCAACGACGTCGTGTCGGCGGGGAGGTCGGCCACGGCCCAGTGCCAGAAGCCCGAGCCCGTCGGGGCGTAGGGGTCGTAGACCGTCACGGCATAGCTCTTGGTGCCCTCGGGGGCGCCGGACCAGCTCAGCTGGGGGCTGGCGTCGTCTCCGCCCGGGCCCATGATGCCGCTCACCTGCGCGCGCTGCAGTTCACCCCCGTCGGTGAGGTCCGTGCTCGAGAGCTCGAACCCGGGCACGATGCCGATGATGTCGTAGGGGCGGGTCAGGTTGGCGTCGGCCATGGCTGTCTCCTGTTCGTCGGGGATGGTCGTGACGGTGCGCCCGCCCCGAGGGGCGGGCGCACCGGGTGTGCGATCAGGCGGCGTCGAGCCGCTGGATCTCGTCGGTCGAGAGCTTGGTCGACGTCGCCGTCGCCGAGTTCATGATCGTCTGCGGTCGGGTCGACCCCGGGATCGGGATGACGAGTTCGGACTTGGCGAGCTCCCAGGCGAGCGTCAGCACCTGCGGCGTGACCCGTCGGGCGTTGGCGATCTCGGCGAACACGGCGTGCTTCGCTCCGAGCTCACCGGCGTTCGTGATGCCACCGAGGGGGCTCCACGGCAGGAACGCGATGCCCATCTCGTCGCACAGCGCGAGCTCCACCTCACTCGACCGGAACGCAGGCGAGTACTGGTTCTGCACCGACACGAGTCGGTCGTCCAGCACCTCGTTCGCTTCGCGGATCTGGTCGGGCGTGGCGTTCGAGATGCCCGCCATGCGGATGACGCCCTCGTCGAGCAGCTCCACCAGGGCGCCGATCGAGTCGGCGTAGGGCACCGCCGGGTCCGGTCGGTGGAATTGGTACAGCCCGATCGTCTCGACGCCCAGCCGTTTCGCGGAGGCCTTGGCGGCCTCCTTGAGGTAGGCCGGGTCGCCGTTCTGCGCCCACGCCCCCGCCTCGGGGCGGAGGTGTCCACCCTTCGTGGCGACGAGCACCTGGTCGGTGTCGGCGTGGTAGCTCTTCAGCGCCTTGGCGATGAGCAACTCGTTGTGCCCGACCTCGTCCTTGCCCGCCTGGTGGTAAGCGTCGGCCGTGTCGATCAGGGTGATGCCCTGCTCGAGTGCAGCATGGATGGTCGCGATGCCCTGCTTCTCGTCGGGTCGGCCCTCGATCGACAGGGGCATGCCGCCCAGGCCGATCGCACTGACCGTCACGTCTCCGATTGTCCTGGTCTTCATGTCGTCCTCCGGTTCACCACGCGTAGTCCTCGGGCGACGTCTCGTGCCCGGGGAAGATCTCGTCCAGCCGCGCCAGCGCGGCCTCGTCAAGCTCGACGTCGACGGCGGCGACCGCCGACTCCAGTTGCGCCATCGTCCGCGGGCCCGTGATCGGCCCGGTGACGCCCGGCTGGTGCAGCAGCCAGGCGAGGGCGACCTCGCCGGGCGCGTGGCCCAACTCGCGGGCGAACGCCTCGTAGGCCTCGAGCTGGTCGCGGTGTTCGGCGACGTACTCCGCGCTCCGCCCCTCGAGTCGTCGTGAGCCCTCTTCGGTCTTCTCGATGACGCCGCCGAGCAGACCGCCGTTGAGCGGCGACCACGGGATCATCCCGAGACCGTAGTGACGGGCGGCGGGCAGGGTCTCGCGCTCGACGTCCCGCACGATCAGGTTGTAGATCGACTGTTCGCTCACGAGGCCGCTGAAGTGACGTGCCTTGGCGGCTTCCTGGGCCTGCGCGATGTGCCAGCCGGCGAAGTTGCTGCTGCCGACGTAGAGGACCTTGCCCTGCTGGACCGCGACCTCCATCGCCTGCCAGATCTCGTCCCACGGCGTCTCGCGATCGACGTGGTGGAACTGGTAGAGGTCGATGTGGTCGGTCTGCAGACGCGTCAGGCTCGCGTCCAGCGCTCGACGGATGTTCAGGGCGCTGAGCTTGCCGTCGTTGGGCCAGTCGCCCATGTCGCCGTACAGCTTCGTGGCGAGGACGGTCTTCTCCCGTCGCCCGCCCCCACGGGCGAACCACCGACCGATGATCTGCTCGGTGATGCCTTCGCCCTTCTCCCAGCCGTAGACGTTGGCCGTGTCGAAGAAGTTGACGCCGAGCTCGTGGGCCCGGTCCATGATCGCGTGGGAGTCGTCTTCCGTGGTCTGGGGCCCGAAGTTCATCGTGCCGAGGACGGCCCGTGAGACGGACAACCCTGTGCGTCCGAGGTGTGTGTAATCCATGTTCCCTGGCTACCCCCTCCCGGGCCGTGCTGCTCACAGGAACGCCCCCTAACGTCGCCGTCATGGACGAGCAGCCCGAGAGCCCGGACGGCGTGCCCCTCGACGAGCGTCGCGGGGCCGGTCCGCACCGCGGTGCTCGGCGCCGTGCACTGCGCGACGGTCACGCGAAGATGCGCCTGAGGCTCGACGCGCACCCTCGGCTCCGGTTGCTCTACAAGATCGGCGTCGGGGTGCTCGGAGCCCTGATCGTCGTCGTAGGCCTCATCCTGGTCCCGCTGCCCGGACCCGGTTGGCTCGTCGTCTTCCTCGGGGTCGCCGTGCTGGGCACGGAGTTCCCGGCCGCCCACCGCATCACCCTGTGGGTGCGTCGACTCGTCGGCCGCGCCCGTCTCCGGTGGCGGGCGTGGCGGGTCGCCCGGTCGGCGCGGCGGGCGTCGACCGTGAAGCCCTCGGCCGCCCCGTCGCGGTGAACCATCGGGCCCACACGGTCCCGGCGGCCGTCGACCGGACGTCCAGCGCACGTTCGGTAAAGTCGCCGTCGTGACGCCCAGTCCCGCCTCCGCCACGCCCTACGAGGTGCTCGGCGTGCCGTCGACGGCGTCGACCGACGACCTCCGTCGCGCCTATCGACGGCTGGCCCGCCAGACCCACCCCGACCTCGGCGGCACCGCGCAGGCGTTCCGCGACGTGCAGCACGCGTGGCAGCAGGTGGGCACGCCCGAGGCCCGCGCCTCCTACGACCAGGGGTCGGCGTCCCGGAGCACCGCCCCCTCGGGCAGCGCGCGGTCCGCGGGTTCGAATGCCCCCGGCTGGTCACCGCCGCCCCGGGAGCCGGCTCGCACCGATTCGAAGCCCAAGGCCCGGGTGCACGGCCACCCCGGTGGTGCGAACCGCGAGCGGTACCTCGGCCTGATGCGTGAGTGGGTCGGTCGGGGAGTCCCGCTCGACGATCCGTACGACGAGCGCCTCGTCCGGAGCGCGCCTCCCGAGATCCGTCACGTGCTCGCCGACGCGATGGCCGAAGAGGCCACCGTCGCGGCCGTCACCGAACTCGGCATCGGCTTCACCATCTGGAGCGACGTCGACGCGGGTGTCGAGGGCAAGCTCGACCACGTCGTGCTGGGGCCGTCGGGCCTCTTCGCCATCCAGTCCTCCGACTGGGGCAGCGAGGTGCAGGTGTCGCGCGGCGAGCTCGTCGGCAGGGGCATCCCCGCCGACGAGGAGCCCGTCCGCGACCTCACGCGTCAGGCCCGCGCCGTGCGACGGGAGACCCGCGTGTCGTTCACGGCCCAGTTGATCGTGGTGCCCGACGACGACTTCGGGCCCGCCCTCGAGAAGGTCGGGCGTCGTGCCGGGGGCACCTGGGTCGTGCGTCGCTCGCTGCTGCCGCAGGTCCTGCGTCACGGTCCCGAGCTCGGCGACCGCACGAGCATCTCGGACGTCTTCGAGGTCCGGGCCCGGCTGCAGCAGGCCATCCGGTTCGTCTGACCGGGGCTGGCGCCCGGGCCCGGCAGGGTCCACGCTGGGAGCGAGACGCCGGCGTCCGTCGGCCGTCCCGCGTCAGAGAGGGGCCACCCGTGTTCCGTCCTCGGTCCGGCTACTCCGGGTTCAGCGTCGACGACGTGGCGGCCGCCACGTCCTTCTACCGCGACGTCCTCGGCCTCGAGATCGAGGTCCTCGTCGACGGTCAGATGTTCCGGCTCCGCCTCCCGGGAGGCGCGGCGTGGGTGTTCGTCTACGGCAAGCCCGACCACGCCCCCGCGTCGTACACCGTCCTCAACCTCGTCGTCGACGACGTCGACGCCGCCCTCGACGCGCTGGCCGAGCGGGGCCTCGAACCGCTCCACCTCGGCGGGTACTCCGACGAGCGGGGCGTCATGCGGGGGCGCAGCGTCGACCTGGGCCCCGACATCGCCTGGTTCACCGACCCGGCGGGCAACGTCTTCTCCGTCCAGCAGCCCTGATCGCCCGGTCCGACGCGCGAGCCGGGGAGGCGCGGTGCCGGACCCGGGGGAGGGCTGGCCCGACATCGGGTTCCGGGCCAGCCCCAGGTGTGCCTTCGGAACTGCCGCACCCATCGGTTTGGTCGCCCGCCATCGGGTCGACCCGTCGACGTGACGTCGTGCGCGCGACGCGGCCACCGCCTCTTCGTCCCTGTGGCAAGCTCGACCGTGTGAACACGCACGAGCCCGCGGACGGCTGGGTCGAGGCCCCCGACGGGCGTCGGTTCTGGGGCCGCGCCGGTGCCGCGGGCCTGCTCGTCGTCGACCCGGACGACCGGGTGCTGTTGCAGCACCGGGCCGACTGGAGCCACTTCGGCGGCACCTGGGGGCTCCCCGGCGGAGCCCGCCACCACGACGAGAGCGCGGTACAGGGCGCTCTGCGCGAGAGCGGCGAAGAGGCGGCGGTGCCGGCCGACGCGCTGCGCCTGCTGTTCGCCGCCGAGCTCGACCTCGGCTTCTGGTCGTACACGACCGTCGTGGCCCGGGCCGTGCGCCCGTTCGAGCCCGTCGTCTCGGACGCCGAGAGCATCGCCCTGAGCTGGGTGCCCGTCGACGAGGTGTCCGACCTCCCGCTCCATCCCGGATTCGCCGCGTCGTGGCCGAGGCTCCGATCCGAACTCGGGGGCCGGGTGCACGTCGTCGTCGACGTCGCGAACGTCCTCGGCTCCCGTCCCGACGGGTGGTGGCGCGATCGGGTCGGTGCCACGACTCGGTTCCTGGAGGCCCTCTCGCGGGGTGCCCGGGACGGAGTGGCCGAGGCGCTCGTCGCACCGGGTGGCGGCGGGACCCCCGCGGCGACGGGTCGGCCGGACGCCGACGACTCGCCGACGGACGCCGGGGCGTTCGCGGACGGTTCCACCGGCGAGCCTCCCGGGGCGCCCACGTGGCGGTGGCCGGACGTGACGGCCGTCGTCGAGGGCGAGGCCCGTGCCGTCGGTGGGTCGTTCCCCGGCCTGACCGTCGTCCGGGCCGAGGCCGACGGCGACTCGGCGATCGTGGCCCGCGTGCACGACCTGCGGGACGTGCCCGGCGTGGCGCCGCGCGTCGTCGTCGTCACCGCCGACCGGGGCCTCGCCGACCGGGTCCAAGCCCTCGGGGCCACCCTCGTGCGTCCAGGCGCCCTCCGCCGCGCGGTCGGCCTCGACTGACACGGGCGAACGGCCCGCTCCACCGGTCGGTGGAGCGGGCCGTTCGCGTCCGGTCCCGGGTCAGGCGGCGGGGCCGTCGCCCAGCGTGACGGTCGCGGTGTGGGACGCACCCGTCGTGTCGGTCCAGGTGACCGAGACCTGGTCACCCGAGTCGTGCGCCTGGATCGCGGCGGTGAGTGCGGACGCGTCCGCCACGGCCGTGCCGTCGATCGCGGTGATCACGTCCCCGGCGACCAGGCCGGCCGACGCCGCCGCGCTGCCCTCGACCGTGCCGGCGATCGTGACGCCGCCCGCGGTGCCGGTCGCCGTGCTCGAGATCTGCGCGCCGAGGAAGGCGGGCAGGCCGATCTGCACGGTCGAGCTCCCCGTGCCCGACTGGATCTGCTTGGCGATGGCCAGGGCGTGGTCGATCGGGATGGCGTAGCCGGTCACCGTCGACGATCCCTGCGATGCGGCCGTCACGATGCCGACGACGTCGCCGTCACCGTCGCGGAGGGGACCGCCGGAGTCGCCCGACACCACGTCCGCATCGACCTCGATGAGACCGGACAGCGACTCGGTCCCCGATCCGGACTCGCTCTGCACCGTGATCGACTGGTCCGTGGCGAGGACGGTGCCCTGGGCGGTGACGAGGTCGCCCGTGCCCTCGGCGTTGCCCGTCGAGTGGACGACGTCCCCCGTGGCGACGTCGCCGGACGCGTCGAAGCTCACCGGGGTGAGGCCCGTCGCGTCCTGCAGCTTCAGCACGGCCACGTCGTTTGTGGCATCCGTGCCGACGACGTCGGCCGTGTAGGTCGTACCGGTCGACTCGACGGTCACCTGGATGCTGGTCGCGCCCTGCACGACGTGGTTGTTCGTCAGGATGAGCCCTCCGGAGGTCAGGATCATGCCCGTGCCGGCCGACTTGTACGAGGCGTCGTAGTTCAGCGTCGACACGATGGTCACGACGCCGGCCGTCTCCTCGGCGGTGGCCGCGGTGGCGCTGGTCTGGGTCGAGGTGCCCTGCGACGAACCGTCCTGCGACGACCCGTCCTGGGGGCTCGAACCCCCGAAGGGCGATGCCGGGTCGCTCGATCCACCTCCCGGCTGCGTGAGCTGGGGGAGCAGCTCGAGCGCCTGCCGTTCGCTCGCGGCCTGGGCCGCCGCGGTGCCGGCGGAGCGACCGGCGGCGTAGGCGCCGCC
>NZ_JACYNS010000044.1:0-20375 GCF_014839405.1 Frigoribacterium sp. CFBP 13605
CCCTTCTCCGTTCACGTGCGGCATGACGGCAATGTTGTGGTCGAGGGCTCGCAGCTTCACTGGTGGACCTTCGGTGCCGGACGCACTGACGATGACGGCATGGCGGCAGCGAAGGACCTGATGGAACAGGTCGTGCTCTACGCCGGCAGCATCAGACGCACGTGGCGAGGCGTCACCTTGCTCGACGAACACGGTGACTACTTCTCAGGGCCGATTCCGGGGCCGAGGCTGCCATTCCGGCCCCAACGTCTCTACTTCCGCGCCTACAGCTAGCCTCATCCTGCCCGCACAGAACGCAATTACGTTCAATTCAGATGTTCTGCATTTTCGACGGCCGCCCGATAGGGGATCGTTCACCGGCGCAAGCCTGAATGCTCGTCTGGCACGAGTCGGACATTCATGCCTTTGATTTGCTGGCCCCGTTGATTGCCTCGTTCGCGCCGTTCGGTTCTTCTTGCCGTTCGAGTCGGGGTATCGCCGGGGCGTCGTGGTTCGGGCCACGACACCCCAGCGGGGCGAAGCAGCGTTGCTTCGCGGGGTCTTCACCTCGGCCGCAGCTAGGGACTGCGGGTGCGTCGTGCACGGGTGAAGACGACTAGAGGCGCCAATCCTCGATTCAAAAAGGGTTAAGCAGCAGGCGCGGCGGCAGCGCCCGGTATGTCGAGATGCGCGGCCCCCGCGGTGGCTCACGAGCTTGCGACGGTGCCTTCTACATTGCCTGTGACCCCTGGAATCGTGGTCGGCGAGTCGCAGGTCTCGCCGGGGAGCGGGACGGCGAGTTGCCGTTTGAGGTAGGAGACGAGTTCGTGGTGGGGGAGGCGTTGCAGCGAGATCGGGGCCGGGCGTGCTCCGGGCGGGTGGGGGTCAGGGGCGGTCACGGTCGGCGAGCAGGGGCTCCATGTCCACTTGCTCCGTGTCAGGCAGAGGCGGCCGGGTGGAGGGGGCGATCGGGGCGGTGAGAGCGATGTTCGGGTCAGGCAGTCGCATGGCGGGTCGTGTCCTCGAGGAAGAAGTCGGCGTAGGTGGGCCCCATCGGGACGGGGAAGAGGCGGCGGCGCTGCTCTCGGCGGGCATAGGTGACGATCAGTGCCGGCGGAACGTCGGGCAGCGAGTCGTACCTACGGGCCTGGTGACCAGGTGAGCGCCGCGGCTCGCGTGCGTGGTCAGCCACGAGGTGTGTCGTGATCACCAACGGCGAGACCACGGCAGGAGGCGGTGTCGGCCGAGTGGGCGCGGCCGACCAGAGGGGGTGGGCGGTGCGACGAGGGCTGCTTGCGCCTGGGGGAGGGTGTCGAACGTCCCGACCACGTCGCCGCGGGCGTTCGTGGTGATGAAGGTCCCGACGAGCTGTACGGCGCCGGCGATGTCCTTGCCGGTGCGGCTCGTCCACATGCCGGGGCCCGTCTCGTGCCAAGTCACCGGGGAGGTGCCGGTGCCGGCCGCCCTCGGGGGAGTGTGGTCGTCACGCGGCGTCTCGCACGCTGGCGTCGGTGCGGAGGCGGGCGGCTGCTGTGGCGAGGTCGCCGTAGTCGCCGAGGTACTGGCTGAAGCAGTCGCGTACGTAGAAGTGCTCGCCGTGGTGGTCGATGGTGCCGGCGAAGGCGCCGCCGGTACTGGCGACCCAGAAGCCGGGCTCGGCCTCGGTGAGGGTGGGCGCGGCAGGGCGGATCGTGGGTGCGGGCGCGAGCAGGGTCACGGGTGTCGTTCCTCATTCAAGTCGGGTGGGGAGCGCGCATGCTTCTCGTCGGGTCGAGGGGCAGCAGGAGCGCGTCACTACTAGGTCGCAACGAGTGTGCGATTCGTCACGCCGGGCGTCGACGAATTTCGGCCGAGTCGTGGTGGGGAGCGATTCGCCCCGCTCACGGACGCTTCTCTGCCGGCACGGGGAGCCGCGGACCGGGTAGAACTGACGGGTGTCCGATCAGCCGCGCCGTGTCGACCTCGCGGACGCCGACGACCACACCCTCGTCGAGCGTGCCGGGCACGGTGACGTCCGGGCGTTCGAGGTCCTGGTTCGTCGGTACGGGCCGTTGATGCGTTCCTACGCGCGGCGGGTCCTCGGTCGTTCCGACGACGTCGACGACGTCGTCCAGGAGACCTTCGTCGCGGCGTGGAAGCAGCTGCCCTCGATCGAGGACCCCTCGAAGGTCAAGAGCTGGTTGATGCGCATCGTCAGCAGGCGGTGCGTGGACAGGATCAGGGCCAGGCGTGACCACGACGACATCGCCGACCACGACTCCGAGGGACCCGAGCACGAGACGCCGCACCGTGTCGTCGAGGCCCGGTCGCGGGAACACGCGCTGACCCTGGCGTTGGAGGCGATGCCCGCCCCTCAACGGCGGGCGTGGATCCTGAAGGAGATGGTCGGGCAGTCCTACGACGAGATCGCGGACGACTTGGGTCTTCCCGTGTCCACGGTCCGGGGGCTCCTCTCCCGGGCGCGCAAGAACATGATCAGCGAGATGGAGGGATGGCGATGACCACCGATCTTCCCGACGACCTCGAGGCCGCGGGTGTCAGCGGCGACGACGTCGAGACACTGTCGCTCGAGCCCGACCGGCTCGACGGGCACACCATCGACGAGCTCGCCGACTACCTCGATGCCGGGATGACCCCGGCGGACCCGACGATCGACGACTCACCGGCTTGCCAGAACGTCCTCGATGCCCTGACGAGGGTGCGCATGCTGTCCCACGGAGCGCTCGAGGCCGACGCGCTCGACGAGGACGCGCGCGAAGACGACTGGATCACCGAGATCATCACCAACATCAGCCTCGAAGCGCACGCCGGCCGGGACATCCCCCTCCCGCCGCTGAAGGAGACCGAGAACTCCGTCATCACCGAGGGAGCCGTCCGCAGCATCGTCCGCCGCGCCGGCGACACCGTCGACGGTGTCCTCATCGGGAGGTGCACGCTCGAGGGTGACGTCACCACGCCCGGTGCCCCGGTCGTCGTCCGTGTGTGGGCACGCATCGTCCGTGACCACGGCGCGACGGCGGAGGCCGTGACGGACGCAGTGTGCTCGGCCGTCGAGGAGGCGCTGCGGACGCACACGGAGATGAACGTCGAGAGCATCGACGTCACGATCCGCACGGACGGCGCAGCCCCCGTCCCGGAGGAAGAACGATGACCAGCCACGACCTCGACGACACCGCCCGTGACGCACTCGCCCTCGAACTCGAGGAGCTCGTCGAGGCAATTCCTGGTGTGGCTCACATCTACCAGCCGCGGGCGACCCTGCCCGCTCTCCTGGCTGCCCGGCTGACGCCCGACCCGAGCACACCGCCCCCGCCTCCTCGGGTCGAGATCGGCGACGACGGCGTCGTCGCCCTCACCATCGCCACCGATGCCGACAGCATCTCGCCCGACGTCGCCCACCGCGTCCACGACGCCCTCCTGGAGAGGCTGGGCCGAGCGGGCACGGCAGTCAGGCGGGTCGACGTCCGCATCGCCCGCGTGGACTGACCGAGGGCGGCGACCAAGGGGTCGCCGCGCCTGCTCTCACCGTGCCGCCAGATGACGAAGGCCACGCACGGGCGTCCCGGACTGGGGGTACCACGCATGGTGCACCCGCATACAGTGGCCGAATGCCTGGGGGAGCATCCCTCCTGTACCCCTTCCGAACGAATGGCTCCCCCGTGTCTCTTGCACCTGC
This sequence comes from Frigoribacterium sp. CFBP 13605, assembly GCF_014839405.1. NCBI lineage: Bacteria > Bacillati > Actinomycetota > Actinomycetes > Micrococcales > Microbacteriaceae > Frigoribacterium > Frigoribacterium sp. CFBP 13605. Next base: position 3,656 of record NZ_JACYNS010000044.1, read on the forward strand.
GCTGCCAGCCGTGACCCGACGATCAGGCGACGAACTCCTCGCCCTCGTCGGTGAAGGCAACGAGCGGGCCTTCGCTGTCTTCTACGACTGCACCGTGTCCCGGGTCCTCGGGCTCGTGCGCCGCATCCTGGTCGATCCGGCGCAGTCCGAAGAGGTCACCCAAGAGGTGTTCCTCGCCGCCTGGCAGGACGCGCCCCTGTTCGACCCCACCGAGGGCACGGCGGTGGGGTGGCTGCTGATGCGCGCGCGCCGCCGTGCGATCGACCGCGTGCGGTCTTCTCAGGCCGGACGGGACCGCGACGTCGCCGTGGGCATCCGCGACCATGAACCCAGCCGAGACGACGTCGCCGAAGAGGCCGAGATCTCGGTCGAACACCACCGGGTCGCGAGGGCCATGCGAACCCTCACCGTTGCGCACCGCGAGGCCCTCGAGCTGACGTACTACGGCGGCTTCACCCGGTCCGAAGCAGCCGTTCGCGCCGGCGTCCCGATCGGGACGATGAAGACCCGCATCCGGGACGCGCTCGTCGCCCTCCGGAAGCACGTCGACGGATAGGGCCTTCGGGCCATCCGTCCGGGCCGACGCACGGGCATCCGCCTCTCGACGAAGCACCTCGACAGGTCACCTCCTCAGCACGGGCGTTCTGCCCGCAGCAGCGCCCGTCCCGGAATCACCCGTGGAGCTTGTCTTCCCCGCGCTGCCCGTCGACGCCCGTGTCACCCGATGACGGGGCGGTCTTCCGGGTAGTCGTAGAGCAGGGTGCGGCGTCGGACGGCGAGTGCCGACGCGAGGCCGATGGGTCCGACCCGGCCGGCGAACATGAGGGCGGCGAGGACGTACTTCCCGAACGGGTCGAGCTCTTGGCTGAGTCCGACGCTGAGGCCGCAGGTGGCGAAGGCGGAGATCACCTCGAAGAGGATGCGGTCGAGGGGTTCGTCGCTGACGGTCATGATGAGTGCGGTCGCGGCGAGGACGAGGGTGGCGCCGAGGAAGATGACGCTGATCGCGACGCGGAGAGCTGCCTCGGGGACGGTGCGGCGGAACACGCGGACGTTCTTGTCGCCCTTGCCCTCGGCGGCGATCGCGAGGAACAGCAGGGCGATGGTCGTGACCTTGATGCCGCCCGCCGTGGAGGCGGACCCGCCGCCGACGAACATGAGGGCGTCGGTGGCCAGCAGGGTGATGGGGTGGGAGGCGCCGGTGTCGACGAGCGCGAAGCCGCCGCTGCGCATCATGGTCGAGGCGAAGAGCCCGTGGACCAGCTTCTCGCCCGCCGGGAGGTCGCCGATGGTCGCCGTGTTGCTCCACTCGAGGAGCGTCCACACCGCAGCTCCCACGATCAGGAGCCCGGTGGTGACCGTCACGGTCAGCTTCGTGTGGAGGTTCCAGCGTCGCAGGTGGGTCTTGTGCACCATGAGAACCATGAAGACGGGGAAGCCCAGGCTGCCCACGAACACTCCGACCATGAGAGGGACGATGATGGCCGGGTCGGTGGCGAACTGTTCGAGGCCGTCGGCGTGGGTGACGAAGCCGGCATTGTTGAAGGCCGAGACCGCGTAGAAGACACCGTGCCACGTGCCCGAGACGAACGACCCTTCCCGCACGATGAACGCGGGCACGAGCACGAGCGCGAGAGCCGCCTCCACGACGACCGTGGTGAGTACGACGATCTTGAGCAGGGACTGGACCTCGCCGAGCTTGCTGGTGCCGATGCCTTGCTGGGCCATGATCCGCCCGCGTACGCCGAGCTTGTGCGTGACGGCCCGCGACAACAGGAGCGCGATGGTCACGATGCCGAGGCCGCCGACCTGGACCCCGGCGAGGATGACGACCTGGCCGAAGAAGGACCAGTGGGTCGCCGTGTCGACGGTCACGAGCCCGGTGACGGTCATCGCGGACACCGCGGTGAAGACCGCGTCGTGCAGCGGGGTCCTCGTGCCGTCGGCCGTCGCGACGGGGAGTGCCAGCAGGGCGGAGAAAAGCAGGACGACGCCGAGGAAGATCCCCAGCGCGACCAGTGCAGGCGAGCGGCGCAGGACACCCTGCGAGAAGGCAGCGATCCGGGCAGGAGCGGCGGTGCTCTTCGTCTGCGTCGTCACCGGCCCCACAGTAAGACACTTCGCCCGCCGCCCCGCAATGTCGACCGGCGCCGAACGGAGGAACGCGGAGAGAGTCCGCGAGGCCGACCGCGCTACGGTGTGTCCTCCGAGGTGCCGGCGACCTGCCGGGAAGAAGCCGCTCCGCGCGCCGTCACGCTCCGGCTCCGTGAGTCGTTCGTCGCTGCGTTCTTCCTCACCCCTCCGCCCCGAACAGCTCCTGGACTTCGACGAGGGTGTGACAGAGGCGCTGTTCGTCGGGCTGCGAGAGATCGGTCACCGCGTAGGCGTCCGTCACCCTCTGCACGAAGCCGACGAGGACGTCGATCCCGGTCTTCCCGTTCCGGTAGTCGAGGACGCGCCAGGTGCCCTCGGCGATCGGGTCGAGCAAGATCATGGGCATGGCGCGGGGGAGACGGCCGGCGGCAGGGGTTGCTCGATCATCGTGGTCGCCTCTCGGATCTCGATGGCGCCCGGGCGCCACGAGAGTGGTGGGTGGCAGCGGCCTCGTGGGCGAGCCGATGTCGCACGTGACCGGCGACGGAGTCGGCTCGTCCCGTGACGGCGACGAGCAGGACGAAGGCGACGAGGTGAGCGAAACCGCGGGTGGGGATCGGCATGGATCGTGTCTATGCCCGGGGCCGGATGCGCGGAGAGGGGTTGCCGAGAACCCCCGCTCGGAGGTAGGGCCGATCGCGTCGCGGTGACGTCAGTGGAACGGGCACCGGGATGGCGCTCCGGCTGCGCGGACCCGGCCGCCGGACGACGGTTTCGTCGGCAGCCGTCGCCGGTCGACGTCGAGCCCGTCGTCGAGGATCGCCAGGCGAGGGTCGCTGAGCGCCGAGACGGCGGCGGCGAGGCCGGCGATGGCGAGCTTCTCGCCGGGGCATCGGTGTCCGCCCGCGGGGTCCCCGCCACCGTGAGGGATGAACGTCGAGATCGCCTCGTAGTCGTCGACGCCCACGAAACGGTCCGGATCGAACTCGGAGGCGCGGTTCCAGGAGGCGTCATCCGTGTCGGTGCCGAGGATGTCGAGCAGGACCCGCCCGCCGGCGGGGAGCTCCCGTGCGTCGATCTCGACGTCGTGGCGCGCCCAGCCGGGCAGCATCGGGACGAACGGCGCGGTCCGCCGGACCTCCTGCGCGAACGCGACGGCGAGCGGCCCACCGGTCGACGTTCCACGGTCGGTGGCTTCCTCGGCGATCCGCTCTCGCCACTCGGGGTGGTCGTGCAGTGCCTTCGCGGCGAACGCGACGAAGCGGGCCACCGCGATCATCGGGCGGACGCTGTTCTGCAGCTCGATCCCCGCCAGCTTCGCGGGCAGCAGCTCGCCCTCGGGGTCCCGGTGCCGAGCCCACTCGTCGAGGGCCGTGCCTTCCCCAGGCGCGAGAGCGCCGGCGCGAACCGCCTCGACGAGGCGGCGAGCGTGCCGATCGGACCAGGCACGGTTCACCGCTGCCAGCAGGTACTCGGGGGAGTACGGCACACCGAAGCCGTCGACGATCTGCGCGAGGCGGGCCGACCAGCGGGTCCGCGCCTCCGGGGTTCCCGGCAGGCCCGCCCACCTCATGCTCGCGCGACCGAACGCCCCGACGGCCGCATCGTAGGCGGAGCGTCGACCCCCGGACAGCCAGGCATCGATCTCGTGCCGCCACTCCCGTTCGAGCAGGGGCGTCAGCCGGGCGACCTGGTCGTCCTCGTACGCGACGTCGAGGAACGTCGCTTTGCGGTGCCGGTGTTCCGCTCCGTCGAGGCTGTGCACGGACCCGGTGCCGAAGAGCGTCTGCTGGACGATCGCGGGCATGGCCCCGTGCCGAGCGATCTGCCGTTCGTCGTAGAAGAGCTCGACGGCCTCGGCGCCCCGGACCAGCAGCGCCTCCCGCCCGAGCAGGCGGAGAGGCACGGCCCGGGCGCCCGTCCGCGTTCGCTCCCAGAGGCGCGCACCGAAACCGTAACCCCGGGTGAGCAGGGCGATCGAGTCGTCGCGAAGCGGGTTCGTCCTGGGTGTGGAGGGGAACATGCGGCCATCGTGCCAGCGCTCGCGCATTCGCGACCAGGCGATCTCGCCGAGGTCACGGCCGTCCGCCGGGAGCGTCGTCGTCGCCGCCTCGCCTCCCGGCCCCGGTGGGCGTGTGGTGGGCGTGTGGTGTCCGTGAGGAAGACGGCGTTCGGCGTAGGGAAGTCGTAAGGGCCCGCGATCGGCGCTGCGGCGAGGTGTCTACTGACTCGCTGTGCCCACGACGGGCACCGGGCCGTCCGGCCCGTCGATCGTCCTCCTTGGAGTCGTAGTGCTCGACATCGTGTACGTGCTCGCCGTCATCGCTGTGTTCGCAGTGGTGTCCCTCGTCGCGAAGGGGGTCGAGAAGCTGTGATCGTCTTCAGCATCGGAGCCGCCGTCCTCGCCGTGGCCGCCCTGGCGTACCTCGTGTACGCCCTCGTGAAGCCCGAGCGCTTCTGATGGACGCGCTGTTCGGCATCCTCCAGATCCTCACGGTCGTCGTCGTCCTCGTCGTCGTGTACCGCCCCTTGGGTGACTACATGGCGCGGATCTTCACGACGGCGAAGGACGCCCGCGTCGAGCGTGGCTTCTACCGCCTCATCGGCGTCGACTCCGCGGCGGAACAGACCTGGCCCGCCTACCTGCGCGGGGTCCTCAGCTTCTCCGTCGTCGGCGTGCTGTTCGTCTACGCGATCCAACGCCTCCAGGCGTTCCTGCCCTACTCGCTCGGCTTCCCCGCCGTCCCCGAGGGCCTGTCGTTCAACACCGCGGCCTCCTTCGTCACGAACACCAACTGGCAGTCGTACTCGCCCGACGTGACCCTCGGGTACGCGGTGCAGCTCGGCGGACTCGCCGTCCAGAACTTCGTCTCCGCGGCCGTCGGGATCGTGGTCGCCGTGGCCGTCATCCGAGGGCTCGCCCGCGCGAAGAGCGGCACGCTGGGCAACTTCTGGGTCGACCTGACACGCACGCTCGTCCGCCTGCTGCTCCCCCTGGCCGTCGTCGCGGCCTTCGTGCTCGTCGCGGGTGGGGTCGTCCAGAACGTCGCCGGGTTCACCGACGTCACGACCCTCACCGGAGGGACCGCGACGATCCCCGGCGGGCCCGTCGCCTCGCAGGAGGCGATCAAGATGCTCGGCACCAACGGTGGCGGCTTCTTCAACGCCAACAGCTCCCACCCCTTCGAGAACCCCACGCCGTGGACGAGCCTGTTCGAGATCCTCATGATGCTCGTCATCCCGTTCTCGCTGCCGCGCACCTTCGGCCGCATGGTCGGCTCGACGAAGCAGGGCGTCGCGATCGCCGCCGTCATGACGACGATCTTCGCCGTCTCGCTGACCGCCATGACCTGGTTCGAGCTCCGCGGTGCCGGCACCGCCACCCAGCTCGCCGGAGGCGCGATGGAAGGCAAGGAGGCGCGGTTCGGCATCTGGGGATCGACCCTGTTCGGTTCCACCTCGACCCTGACGTCGACGGGGGCGGTGAACTCGATGCACGACTCGTACACCGCCCTCGGCGGCATGATGCCGATGATCAACATGATGCTCGGCGAGATCGCCCCCGGCGGCGTCGGATCAGGCCTCTACGGGATGCTCGTCCTGGCCGTCATCACGGTGTTCATCGCGGGCCTGCTCGTCGGCCGCACCCCGGAGTACCTCGGCAAGAAGATCGGGCCGCGCGAGATCAAGCTCGCCAGCCTCTACATCCTGGTCACGCCGACCATCGTCCTCGCCTTCACGGCGCTGAGCTTCGCGATCCCCGCGGTGCGTGCCGACGTCGAGGGCACGTCGATCTGGAACCCGGGCCTGCACGGCTTCAGCGAGGTGCTCTACGCCTTCACCTCCGCCGCGAACAACAACGGCTCCGCCTTCGCCGGCCTCACGGCGAACACCCCCTGGTTCAACACCACCCTCGGTGTCGCGATGCTGCTCGGCCGTTTCCTCCCGATCGTGCTCGTGCTCGCCCTCGCCGGCTCCTTCGCCGCACAGGACAGGGTCCCCGCCACCGCCGGGACCCTGCCCACCCACCGCCCGCAGTTCGTGGGCCTGCTCACCGGCGTCTCGGTGATCATCACCGCGCTGACCTACTTCCCCGTCCTCGCACTGGGACCGCTCGCCGAAGGGCTGAAGTGACCATGTCCATCACCACCGACACACCGACCACCGACCACGAGCGCGAGGGTGACCAGACCCCGACGAACCGAGGAGGCGCGTTCGGCGCCGCCCAGCTCGTCGCGGCCCTGCCCGGCGCGCTCCGCAAACTCGACCCGCGCGAGATGTGGCACAACCCCGTCATGTTCATCGTCGAGGTCGGCGCCGCCTACACGACGATCCTCGCGATCGCCGGCCTCTTCACCGGTCCCGAGACCTCGGGCGGCTCGCCCGTCCCCGGCTCCTTCACCTGGGCCATCGCCGTCTGGCTCTGGCTCACCGTCGTCTTCGCCAACCTCGCCGAGTCCGTCGCCGAGGGCCGCGGCAAGGCACAGGCCGAGACCTTGAAGGCGACCCGCACCAGCACCACCGCCCAGCGCGTGGTCTCGTACGACGCGACCTCCGACGCCGGTGCCGAGCGCGCCTCCTCGGAGTCGGTGTCCTCGGCCGACCTCACGCTCGGCGACACGGTCGTCGTGACCGCCGGCGAGCTGATCCCCGGCGACGGAGACATCGTATGGGGCATCGCGAGCGTCGACGAGTCGGCCATCACGGGCGAGTCCGCCCCGGTGATCCGCGAGTCGGGCGGCGACCGCAGCGCGGTCACCGGCGGCACCCGCGTGCTGTCCGACCGGGTGGTCGTGCGCATCACGAGCAAGCCCGGCGAGACCTTCGTCGACCGCATGATCCGCCTCGTCGAGGGCGCCTCCCGCCAGAAGACCCCGAACGAGATCGCGCTGAACATCCTGCTCGCGAGCCTGTCGATCGTGTTCGTCGTCGTGACCCTGACGTTGAACCCCATCGCGGCCTACAGCGACGCGTCGGTGAGCATCCCCGTGCTCATCGCCCTGCTGGTCTGCCTCATCCCCACGACGATCGGCGCGCTGCTCAGCGCCATCGGCATCGCGGGCATGGACCGCCTGGTGCAGCGCAACGTGCTCGCCATGTCGGGCCGCGCGGTCGAGGCCGCCGGTGACGTCACCACGCTGCTGCTCGACAAGACCGGCACCATCACCTACGGCAACCGGCAGGCGGCCGAGTTCACGCCGCTCGACGGCATCGCCCGGGCCGAACTCGTCGACGCCGCCGCCCGGTCGTCGCTCAGCGACCCGACCCCCGAGGGCAAGTCGATCGTCGACCTCGCCCTGACGACGGGGTGGCACGACGCCGACGGTCAGCCGGGTGAGATCGTGCCCTTCACCGCCCAGACCCGCATGTCGGGTCTCGACCTGCCCGACGGCACGCAGATCCGCAAGGGTGCCGGCAACTCCGTCATCGCCTGGGTCGAGGAGGACCGTCGTCTCGCCAGCACCGAGCACGACGAACTGCAGACCCGCATCGACGAGATCTCGAACGCCGGAGGGACCCCCTTGGTCGTCGCGATCAAGACCACGGCCTCGGAGGCTCGCGTCCTCGGCGTCGTGTACCTCAAGGACGTCGTCAAGACCGGCCTGCGCGAACGCTTCGCCGAACTGCGCAGCATGGGCATCCGCACGGTCATGATCACCGGCGACAACCCCCTCACCGCCAAGGCGATCGCGGCCGAGGCCGGCGTCGACGACTACCTCGCCGAGGCCACCCCGGAGGACAAGCTCGCCCTCATCCGCCGGGAGCAAGAAGGAGGCGCGCTCGTCGCGATGACCGGCGACGGCACCAACGACGCCCCCGCGCTGGCCCAGGCCGACGTCGGCGTCGCGATGAACACGGGCACCTCGGCCGCGAAGGAGGCCGGCAACATGGTCGACCTCGACAGCGACCCGACCAAGCTGATCGACATCGTCCGCATCGGCAAGCAGCTGCTCATCACCCGCGGCGCCCTCACGACGTTCTCGATCGCCAACGACATCGCGAAGTACTTCGCGATCATCCCGGCCATGTTCGCCGGGGTGTTCCCCGGGCTCGGGCTGCTGAACGTCATGCAGCTGTCCTCGCCGGCCTCGGCGATCCTCTCGGCGATCGTCTTCAACGCCCTCGTGATCGTCGTGCTCATCCCGCTCGCCCTGCGGGGCGTGAAGTACCGGGCGGCGTCGGCGTCGTCGATCCTGTCGCGCAACCTCCTCGTCTACGGACTCGGCGGCGTCGTCGCCCCGTTCGTCGGCATCAAGATCATCGACCTGATCGTCAGCCTGCTCCCCGGCTTCTGAACCGACGCAGACGACGAACGAGAGAGAGACCATGAACACCCGCACCCTGCTCCGCCAGTACGGTGTCGCCCTCCGCGCGATGCTCGTCTTCACCGTCGTCCTCGGCGTGGCCTACACGGCCGTCGTCACCGGGGTCGGCCAGCTCGTCCTGGGCGGCAAGGCGGACGGTTCCGCCGTCCACGTCGACGGTGAGACCGTCGGCTCGTCACTCATCGGGCAGTCCTTCACCGACGCCGACGGTGTCGCCCTGCCCGAGTGGTTCCAGTCGCGGCCCTCGGCTGCCGGTGACGGCTACGACGCCTCCGCCTCGAGCGGCAGCAACTACGGGCCCGAGAACGAGGACCTCATCGCGGCCGTCGAGGAGCGGCGGGCGGCGATCGCCGAGAGCGACGGAGTCGCCCCGGAGGACGTCCCCGTCGACGCGCTCACCGCCTCCGCGTCCGGGCTCGACCCGCACATCAGCCCCGAGTACGCGCGCATCCAGGTCGAGCGGGTCGCCGCGGCACGTGACCTGCCGGTCGCGGACGTCGAGGCGCTCGTGGAGGAGCACACCCAGGGCCGCGACCTCGGCTACCTGGGCGAGCCCACCGTGAACGTGCTCGAGCTCAACGCGGCCCTGGCCGAGACGGGACGCTGAGGCCCGCGCGCCGCGACCTCGAGGTCAGTCGTAGACGCGGCCCAGCACCCACCCGCCGTCGGTGCCGAGGACGACCTCGAACATGTGGGTCGTGTCGTCGTCGTCGGTGGCCTGGAAACGCCAGCCGACGAAGCGACGGGGCGGATGCGTGATGAAGGGGGGCGTCACGGCCGGCTCGACCCGCAGCTCGGTCGGGGTGTCGCTCACCCGCCACCGTCGGCAGGACCAGACCAGCCGCGCCGGCAGGTCGCGCTCGAACCACAGCGCGACGGGCTCGTGGGTGGTCTGGGTGCTCATGTCGTCCTCCTGCACGTTCGAACGTGTGTTCGAACGGATCGAGTGTAGGTCAGGCCGGGAGGGCGGGCAACCAGATCACGATCGTCTTCCCGGACAGGGGGTCGAGCGGGGTGCCCGGGGCTGGATATGATCCGGCGTGACCCGGTGATCCGACCGCCCGGTCCACGAAGGGGACGACCGTGAGCACACCGATCGAGCCGGGCGCACCCGAGCAGCGACCGCAGGGATGGCAGCAGCCCGAGCAGCCGCAGCAGCCGCAGCAGCCGCAGCAGCCGCAGGGGTGGCCCCAGCCCGGGTCAGAGTCGCCCGGCTGGCCGCAGCAGCAGCAGCAGCAGCCCCAGCCGCAGCCGCAGCCGCAGGCCCAGGCCCCCTGGCAGGCGTGGCCGACGCAGGACCCCTACGCCGCGCCTCCTGCGTTCCTCCCCGCCCTGCCGTCGCAGCCGTCGAGGACCCCCTGGGTCCTCGCGATCGTCGGTGCCGCGGTCGTCGCCCTGATCGTCGGCGGCGGTGCCGGCCTGCTCGGCGGGATGTCGCTCGCCGGCGGGTCGGCCGGCTACGGCTACGACGACGGTTCGTCGTACGCCGACGAGGACCCCACCACGTACTTCGGCTCGGACGCGGTCTACGGCGACTACCTCTACCCCCTCGACTTCTCGGGCGTGACCAGCGTCGACGGGCTCGACGTCGGCACCTGCTTCACCGTCGGCGACCTCGGTCGCGAGGGCACCGGCGACGTCGAGACCGCCTCGTGCGACGAGGCCCACGACGAAGAGGCCTACCTGGTGGACGAGCTGGACGGCGGGGCGTTCCCTGGCGGCTACGAGGTCCTGGACGAGGCGGCCGACCTCTGCGACGCGGCCTTCAGCGACTACGTCGGGGCCTCGTACGACGAGTCCCTCGCCGACTACGGCGTGCTCGCCCCCACCGAGAAGGGCTGGGACGACGGCGAGCGCTCGGTCGTCTGCTACGCGTACACCTACGGCACGACCCGCGTCGGCAGCCTGGCGGACTCGGGCGTCTAGGCCGGGACTCCCGGCCCGGGGTCGCTCTCGTGGCGCGCCTCGGCGGCGGTGACGCCCCCGAGCGACCTCACCACGGCCGGCGCGATCGCCTGCCCCCAGCGCCGGTGCATGGTGGCCCACGACAACAGCTCCTGGTGGTACAGCCCCTCGGACCGCCACTCGGGGAACGGCACCCACGATGCGCCGGGCGTGGTCAGGGCGACCCGGGCCGTCAGCGCGTTCAGCCGTTCGATCTGACGGGTCAGCAGTCGCTTGGCCACCGGGGGGATCGGCCGGAACTCGGCCATCGGCGGGATGCCGACGTAGACCATGCGGCAGTCGGGGCCGGCCGTCTCGCGCACCCGGTCGGCGAGACGGCGGAGGTCGGCCTCCCAGGAGGCGCCCCCGGTCGCCAGCAGGACGTCACAGATGCCGAGCAGCACCACCGCCGCCTCCGCGGGCTCGGCCGGCAGCTCGACGCGGGCGGCCTCGGCGGCGGTGAGCACGGGTGCCGAGACCTCGCGCCAGGTGACGCCGCGGCCCCGGGCCGAGCCGACGAGGCGGGCGGTCTGGCTGGCGCAGGTCAGGTCGTGCGCGAGCACGCCGAAGCCCTCGACGGCGATGCTGCCGACGAAGAGCAGGTGCACGGGGTCCGGGCCGTCGACGGTCATGTGGCGGGCGTCGCGGGGGTAGGGCGCCCGCGCCACCTCGCGCCGGTACAGCGCGAGGTGCAGGCGGAAGAGGGGTTGGGAGGCGCGCAGGACGGCCGCGATCAGGCGGCCGTGCGGGCGGGGGGTCGGGGTCTCGACCAGGGGCATGTGCGTTCGCAATCCGTGCAGTGCAGGAGGCGCGGCCTCCGGCGGTCTCGTCCCGAGACCGAGGTCAGTCTGCCGGTCCCCCGAAATGAGGACATTCCCCTTTCGGGGGTGGGTGGCGCAGAAGGCCGGGGAATCAGGCCTCGGAGCCGGCTTGGTCGACGACGGAGAGGGGGCGCTGTCCGCAATGCGAACAGCCCGGTCGAGTAGTTAGAGGGACTAGCTATCCCGTGGTTTCATTCCTATGCACCGACTTCACGGGCGGTGCGGGACGCGACCGGGTCGCGCCCCCTCCGGCAACAGCATCACGGGCAGGCAGCACAGGGCTGCCGAGATCGGACACACCATGACACTCCTCACGCCGTCGCGTCGCCGCATCGACGCGGACCAGAGCCCCTTCTCCGAGGTCCGCGAGACCGAACGCCAGGCGACCCTCTTCGTCATCGCCACGGCGGCCGTCGGCGCCAGCGCGAGCCTCGTCGCCGCCCTCTTCCTCAGCAACGGGCTCTTCCTGTGAACGACGACCTGGTCTACGTCGAACTGGCCCCCACCGAGCCCCTCGACCTGTCGATGCTCTTCGCGGCCGAAGCGGCCTGACCCCTCGAGGCGGGTTGACCCGACGAGGCGGCCCGAGCCGTCCAGGCGGCCCGCCTCGGCCGGCCGGCCACCGCGGGACGTGACGTCCATGCGGTTCCGAGCCGGCGCCTCCTACCCTTGACGCCATGCAGACCCTCGACCCGGCGCGCGCCGATCCGGCCTCACGGCTCGACAGTCGGTACGGCCGGCGGCCGGGCCGGACTCGTCGATCGCGACTGATCGCCCTCGTCGCGGGTGCCGTCGTGGCCGTCGTGGTGGCGGCCTGGGTCGTGCTCGTCGCGTTCGACGGCGACTCGGCCGAGCTCGAGGTGAGCCACTACGGCTTCACCGTCGCGGGCGACGACGCCGTCCAGGTGCAGTACACGATCAACGTCGCGGGCGGCACGGACGTCGGCTGTGCGGTGCAGGCGCTGAACGAGAACCGCGCGGTGGTCGGGTGGAAGGTCGTCGACCTGCCCGCGGTCGACACGTTCACGCAGACCTACACGACCTCGCTCGTGACCAGCGAGCGCGCCGTGACCGGTTCGGCCTACCGCTGCTGGGTGCTCTGACCGGCACCTCCACGAACGACGCGACCCGCGCCTCCTGCAGGAGGCGCGGGTCGCGTTCGTCGGGCGGCGTCACCGCCCGGCCGGGTCAGGAGGCCTGCGGCACCCGGTTCGCCTTCGCCAGGTTGGCGACGAGCTCGTCCTTCGTCTGACGGACGACGTAGGCCGGGCGGTCGCGCTCGACGCGCCAGCTCTCGGACAACGGGCTGACGTCGACGGTGTCGAAGCCGAGCTCGTCGTAGAGGTCGGTCATCAGCGCGACGGCCTCGGGGGAGTCGCTCGACGTGGCGAGGGCGCGGCGGTCGGGGGTGCCGGCCGGGGCGGTGTCGGTCGTGATGTCGTCGGCCGGGATGTGGTTGAAGCCCTTGACGACCGTGCTGGTGGGCAGGTGGCGCTGCAGCATCTCGGCGGTCGTGTCGGTGCCCTCGTCGAGCGCGGTGATGTGGCCGTCGCGCTCGAAGTAGTAGTTGTTCGTGTCGATCACGGTCTTGCCCGCGAGCGGCTCGACGGGCACCTGGTCGACGTTCTTGAGGGGGACGGTGACGACGACGACGTCGCCCGCTTCGCCGGCCTCGGTCGCCGTGGCGGCCCGGGCCTTGGGGCCGAGGTCGGCCACGAGGTCGGCCAGGGTCTCGGGGCCGCGCGAGTTGCTGATCACGACGTCGTGGCCGTGGGCGATGACCGCCCGGGCGACCTGGCTGCCGATGTTGCCTGCTCCGATGATTCCGTAGGTTGTCATGCGCAACGCAACCGATGGCCCGCCCGATGCCTTCCCGACGACGGCGTTCTCCCAGGGCATCGCAAGGTCCGGCCCGCTCGCGCCGGGGTCCCCGGGCGATGGGCGTGACCTCGTCGTGATGCGATCGTCATCCGCCGGACCGTCACGAGATCGCCCCGCATGCGACAGGATGGACCACACACCAGTCACGAGGGGGAGGCGATGGCCGCGCCACAGCAGGACGACGCGCTCGATCGCGTCCTCGCCGAGCGCTACCGCCTGCAGTCCGTCGTGGGCCGCGGCGGCATGGCGACCGTCTACAAGGCCGTCGACGAGAGCCTCAACCGCACGGTCGCGATCAAGGTCTTCCACAGCGCGATGGTCGACCCGGCCCGACAAGAGGCCGAGCTCGGCGTGCTGTCGAGCCTCGAGCACCACGGCCTCGTCGGTCTCTTCGACGCCGGCGTCGAGCAGGGGCCGAACGGTCCGCAACGCTTCCTCGTGATGCCGCTGATCGCCGGCCTCAACCTCGAAGACCGTCTGCGGCACGGCGCGCTCGCCCCGCGGCACATCGCCGAGATCGGCTACGACATGGCCGAGGCGCTCGACTACATCCACGGCCACGCGGTCGTGCACCGCGACATCAAGCCGTCGAACATCCTGCTCGTCGACTACGGCGACCACGAGGCGGCCCGCGCCCGGGCCAAGCTCGCCGACTTCGGCATCGCCCTCACCGAGGACGTCGAACGACTCACCGCCGAGGGGGTCACCACCGGCACCGCGGCGTACCTCAGCCCCGAGCAGGCCGTGGGCGGCCAGGTCGGCCCCCCGAGCGACGTCTACAGCCTCGGCCTGGTGCTGCTGCAGTGCTTCACGCGTCGACGCGAGTTCCCGGGGTCGCTCGTCGAGTCGGCCGTGGCCCGGCTGTCGCGCGACCCGGTGCTGCCCGACCCGCTCCCCGAGCACTGGCGTCACGCCTTGCGGGCGATGACCCGACGGGACCCCGCCGAGCGGCCGACGCGGGCCGAGCTCGTCGCGATGATGCGCGACGTGGTCATCACCGAGACGACCGAGCACCGCGACGCCGTGGGCGACCTGTCGACCGGCGACGGCTCGATGCGCGGGGGCGACACCGAGCCGTTCGACCACAGCGAGGTGCTCGACACCCTGCCCAACGAGGCGCTCGACCGCGTCACCGCCATGGCGGCCCGCCTGTTCTCGGCGCCCATCGCCCTGGCGACCGTCATCGACGACGACCGCACGTGGTTCACGACCCACTACGACCCCGCCGTGGGCGACATCGCCCGGCACATCGACCTCTCGCTCGGGGCCGTCCACTCGTCCGAGCCGCTGGTCATCGAGGACGCCGCGACCGACCGTCGCGTGGCGTCGAGCCCGCTGGTCACCGGTCCGCTCGGCATGCGGTTCTACGTCAGCGTGCCCCTCACCCGGCGCGACGGCCACACGATCGGCACCCTCTCGGTGATCGGGCGCGAGCCGGGCACGGCCAGTGACGAGCAGGTCGCCAACCTCGCCGACCTCGCGGCGCTCGTCGTCGCCCAGCTCGAGCTGCGACAAGAGAGCCTGCGCATCGCCGGCACGACCACCGGCAGCGTCCCGCACGCCGAGCGCGTCGACCTCGACTCCCGCACGCGGAGCCCGTCCGACCGCTGACGTGCGGCAGACTTGCCCGGTGACCGTCGAGCTCGTGCCCTCCGCCGCGAGCCGGCCCACCGCGACCGGGCCCGCCGCCGTGCCCGCCCGCGTCGCCGCCTTCCCCCGCCTGCGCTACATGGGCTCGAAGTACGCGCTGCTGCCCGTGCTGCACGACGTCTTCTCGAGCGTGGCGCCCGTGTCGGCCCGCGAACCCGGAGGCCGAGGAGGCGCGGTGCGGCCCTCGACCGCGATCGACGCCTTCAGCGGGTCCGGCGTCGTCTCGTACCTGATGAAGGCGGAAGGTCGCCAGGTCGTGAGCAACGACTTCCTGGCGTTCCCCGCGGTCATCGCCCGCGCCTCCGTCGTCAACGGGTCGACGACGCTGTCCGACGAGCTCGTCGACGAGATCTGCGGCCCGCCCGCGGACGACCGCGACGTCGTCCGCCGCACCTTCGACGGCGTGTTCTTCTCGGCCGACGACCGGGCGTTCCTCGACTCGGCCTGGTCGCACGTCGACCGGCTCGTCGGTGCCGAGCGCGACCTGGCGATCGCGGGCCTCGTGCTGGCCGCGGCTCGCAAGCAGCCCCGGGGCGTCTTCACCTTCACCGGGGCGCGGTACGACGACGGGCGCCGCGACCTGCGGCTGACCATGGCCGAGCAGTTCCGGGCGGCCGTCCGGGCCTACGGTGCGACGGTGTTCGACGACGGGCTCGCGCACGAGGCCGTCGAGGGCGACGTCGCCGACCTCGGGCGACCACCCGCCGACCTGGTGTACCTCGATCCGCCCTACGCGCCTCCTCGGGACGACGCGGACTACATGAAGCGGTACCACTTCCTGCAGGGGCTGGCCGTGTACTGGCGGGGGCAGACGATCATGACCGAGACCAAGACGAAGAAGATCGCCAAGCTGTTCACGCCGTTCGCCTACCCGCGCACGGTCGACGACGCCCTCGTGCGCACCTTCGAGCAGTTCGCCGACGCCGGGGCGCTCGTGCTGTCGTACTCGTCGAACGCCGTGCCGAGCCGCGAGCGCATCGAGCAGCTGATGCGCACGGTCAAGCCGCACGTCGAGGTGCGCGTGGTCGACCACACCTACAGCTTCGGCACGCACCGCGCGGCGACCCGCACCGCGGCCACCGAGTACGTCTTCGTCGGGAGGGACCGACCGTGACGATCCCCACCTTCGACGAGTACGTCGCCTCGCTCGGCCGCATGACCCCGCACGTCGACCCGACCGCTCCGTCGGCCGCGGCGACCGACCTCGGCCGGGCCGCGGCGAGCCTCGGCGACCTGCCCGTCGTCGACCGCGACCACCTCGCCGAGTGGACCCGGCAGCACCCGGCGTGGGTGCCCGCCCTCGGCCTGGCCGTCGGGCTGTCGCAGGAGAAGCTGCGCAACTCGCTGCGGCACGCCTTCGACACCCCCAGCTGGCTGACGCTCGCGCGCGGACGGGCCGACGAACTGGTCGCCCATCTGGACGACGAGTTCGAGCTCGTCCGCCTCGTCGCGTCCCAGCGGCACCGCACGTACGACTTCGGCGACCTGCTCTCGGCCCGGGCCGGCACCCGGGCGTCGGCGATCCGCGCGGGGGTGTCGGGACGGCGGCTCGAGGACGAGATCGAGGCCATCGCCCGTGACCTCGGACTCGCCTGCGGCACGCGGACGCGGTTCACCGGCCGGGCGAACCGTACGGCGCCGTGCGACCTGGTGATCCCCTCGGCGCAGGAGCCCGCCATCGTGGTCGCGGCGAAGGGGTTCGACTCGACCGGTTCGAAGCTGACCGACGCCGTCCGCGAGATCGAGGAGATGGCCGACGTGCGGCTGCCCCGACAGACCGTCATGGCCGTGATCGACGGCATCGGCTGGAAGAGCCGTCAGGCCGACCTCAAGCGCATCCACCAGCTCTGGGTCGACCAGCAGATCGACGGGCTCTACACGCTGTCGACGCTCGACCGCTTCCGGGTCGACCTGGCCGACGCCGCACGCCTGCGCCGCCTCATCCCGTAGGCCGCGGGCCGCGGCCCGTGGCCCGTGGCCCGTGGCCCGCGGCCCGCAGCCGAG
>NZ_JACYNS010000045.1:0-20307 GCF_014839405.1 Frigoribacterium sp. CFBP 13605
CCCCCGCCGCCGAAGCCACCGCCCCCACCGAAGCCGCCGCCACCCCCGCCGAAGCCTCCGCCGCCACCGCCGAAGCCGCCGCCGCCACCCCCGCTGAAGAGTCCACCGAGCAGCATGCCGGTGACGATGCCGCCGAGATCGGCCCCGGCCGACCCCCGCGTGCCGACTCCGCCGCCGAACGGGCTCGCCTGCTGGTAGGACGAGACGTCGGCCTCGGCACCGGCGGCTGCGGCCTGAGACAACTGGACGGCCTGGTGGGCCTCGAACAGTGCGGCGTCGCGGTCGGACGTCGCGAGCGACACCGCGGTGGCCAGGTGACGTTCGGCCTCGGACAACCGGGTGCGCGGCTGCGGGCCGATGCCGCCGCGACGGGTCTCGATGAAGTCGCGGGTGGCGCTGATCTGACTCCGCGCGGTCAGCAGCGCCTGGTCGAGGGCCGCCTGGGCCCGGCGCTGCTTCTCGGAGTCGTCGCGCACGGCCGCCAGCACTTGGTCGATGCGGTCGTTGGCAGCACCGAGCGAGGCGACGACGGCGAGCGGGTCGTCGGTCGTCGTCTCGGCCAGCGCGACGGAGGCCCGCGCAGCCGAGACGGAGCCGGCGACGTCGACGCCCTGCGGGGCCGAACCGTCGGGCAGCCCCTCGGCCGTCGCGATGTCCTGCCGCAGGTCGAGGGTCATGGCCGAGATGGTGCTGCCCGCCGTCCGCAGCGACTCGGCGGCCCCGTCGACCGCGCTGAGCAGCTGGTCGACCTGCGCCAGGGCCTGACGGGCCTCTCGGACGGCGATGACGGCCTCCGACGTGGAGGACGACGCCAGCGCGGTCGCCGCCGTACCGGCCCTCTCGTCGGCGAACTCGAGCAGACGGTCGGCCTGGTCGTCGTTCTGGTCGATCGACGCGACCGCCCGCGCCGAGTAGATCGTGGTCAGCTCGCCGATGAGGGTGCGGGCCGAGGCGAGCCGGGCTCGTCGGGTCGCGACCTCGCCGGGGAGGGCCGCCACGTCGCTCGGCGCCCGCCCCTCGGCCTCACGCAGCTCGTCGAACGCGGCGGACTGCTCGGCGAGCGACGCGTCGGCCGCCTCGCACAACTCGATGATGCGGGTGGTCCACTCGAGGCGTTGTTCGGGGGAGTCGGGGACGGAGTCGTCCAACTTCTGCTGCAGGGCGAACGCCTCGCGGGCGTGCACCCGGGCCGCGTCGAGCGCCTCGGCGAACGGCCGGGCCGCGTCGTCCCCGAACTGTGCCGCCGCGAAACCGACCTCGTGTGCGCCTGCGGTCAACTCGTCGTCGAGGGCGACCAGCACCCGCGCGGCACGCTTGTCGAGTTCGTCCTGGCGGGCCTTCTGCGCATCGGACTCGCTGCGTCGACGTCGTGCCCGGCGGACCACGACGACGACGGCGACGGCCGCCGCGACGAGGACCAGCACGAGCAGCGCCCAGAGCACCCAGCTGAGGTCGGGCCCGGCCTCGTCGCTGCGGATGCCGTCGGCGAGGGCGACGGCGGCACCGGCCCAGTCGCCGTCACGCAGCTCGGGCACGACGACGTCGGTCTGCAGCGCCTGCCGGTCGGATTCCGAGATCACGGACGTGTCGGCCGAGAGGTCGTAGAACTGGTCGTCGACCGCCACCGAGAGCAGCACGTCGTTCGCACCCAGTTGGTTCAGGGAGGCCGTCGCCTCGCCCCAGGCCGTGCGGTCGGAAGGCGAGGAGAAGGAGTCGACGTAGACGACGAAGAGGTTGACGCCGGTGTCGGTCGCGAGCCGGTCGAGTGCGTCGGTCACCTCGGCCTCGTCCGCGCTCGACAGCACGTCGGCCTGGTCGACCACGTAGGCGCCCGAGAACTCGACCGGTTCGACGGCCTGGGCCGGGACCGCACCGAAGGCGATCGTGCCGACCACGGCCAGGACCGCCGCGGCGACGGCGGTCACCGTTCGTCTCGCCGGTCGTCGGCCGGTCGTGGATCTCGTGCTCACGACGCTCCCCTCGCTCGTTGCGGGGGAGTCTATCGACGGCCCCCGTCAGACCGCCCGGGGTGCCCTGTGCCCGCAGGGGGTGACGTCGAACCGGCCGCGAGACGGGTCAGGAGACGAAGAGCAGGCCCACCGACGCGACGGCACAGACCGCCCCGACGGCGTAGAGCACCACCCCCACGGTGCGGGGCGCCCGTCCGTCGTCGTGCGGGGGGTGGACGCGGGCCCGGTGGGGTCGGTCGGGGTCGTAGTGCACGGTGAGCTCGGTCTCGAGCGGCGTCGTCACCGGGACGTCGCCGAACTGCGTCTCGTGCAGCTGCCCGTCGACGTCCATCCATCGGGCGGTGGCGGCACGGGCCCAGTCGGGCGGCGGGATGACCACGCCGACGGTGCTCTCGAGGCGGGTCGCTCGGCGCCGGAGCACCCACCCGGCCAGGAGGAAGGGCGTGCCGACGATGAACCCGAACCAGCCGAAGAGCTCCACCACCGGCGAGATGACGGAGAAGGCGTCGCTCATGCCACGATCGTACTGTGCCGCCGCGCACCCCGTGACGAACCCGGAGCCCCGTGAACCCCAGCCCCCTCGGCCGTGTGCCGTCGCCCCTGCTCGCCGTCGCGGCGATCGTCTCGGTGCAGTTCGGGGCCGCCCTCGCCAAGACGCATTTCGAGGCCCTGGGACCCCTGGGCGCCGCCAGCCTGCGCCTCGCCTTCGGTGCGACGCTCCTGGTGCTCGTCTTCCGACCGCGCCCCTGGCGATGGCCCCGTCGAACGTGGCTGGGCGTGGTCCTGTTGGGTCTCGCCCTCGCCGGGATGAACTCGCTCATCTACCTCGCGATCGACGTCGTACCGCTCGGGGTCGCGGTCACCCTCGAGTTCCTCGGTCCGCTGGTCGTGGCACTCGTGCAGACGAGACGCTGGTGGGACGCGGCCTGGGCCCTGCTCGCCCTCGCCGGGGTCGTGCTGCTCGGCTCCGACTCGACCGGGGCGATCCCCGTCGTCGGCGTGCTGCTCGCCCTCGGCGCGGGGGCGTTCTGGGCCTGCTACATCCTCGCGAACGCCGCCCTGGGGCGAGGCCGTGACCCGATGGGCGCCCTCGCGACCGCGATGCTGGTCGCCGCCCTCGTGGTCGTCCCGTTCGGGGCGCACGACGCGACGGTGGCCGTCCGGGCCGACCCGCGCCTCCTGCTCGTCTTCCTCGTGGTGGCCGCCCTCACCTCCGCGATCCCGTACGCGCTCGAGTCGGTGGCGCTGCGGAGGCTGCCGACGCGCGTGTTCGGCGTCCTGTCGAGCCTGGGGCCGGCGGTGGCTGCCCTGGCCGGCCTCGTCGTGCTCGGCGAGGCACTCGGGGTGCGCGAGGTCGTCGCCCTCGCCTGCGTCACGGCGGCGAGCGTCGGCGTCACGATCGCGGCCGGTCGCCGGCGGCGTCGTGGGGCCCTGCCCGAAGCTCCGCCGGCCTGATCGGACGGCGAGGCCTCGCGCCTGTCCGAGGAACGAGTCAGAGGCCCAGTCTGACAACTCTAGGGGGACTTGTACCCCACCTGCGGGGTACGCTGCGATGACGGCTTGGTACGAGGGCCGGAGAACGAAGAAGGAGACATCATGGGTGCTGTCTTGGAGCGCACGTCCCGAGCGGAGGTCGTCCCCCTGGGTGACGGATTCCACCGCGTGTCGACGCCGACCGCCGGGGTGATCGGGTTCGTGCACGAGTCCGACGGGTTGTTCGAGGTGCTGCGGGGTCGCGTCCGCACCGCCGTCCGGCGTGAGGGTTCGTACCGCACGCTCGACGTCGCCGTGATCGCGCTCACCTACAGTTGAGCTCGACCCACCACTGACGCACGCCTCCCGGCGGACGTCCTCGAGGCCTCGCCGTCGGCGGGGCCTCACCTCTCTGTCCACCCTCGCCTCGCCGGAAGGCCCACCGTGACCGTCGTCGGGTACGCCCGCATCTCGCGAGACGACCCGTCGTCCGATCGCCAGGCGGAGCGCCTGCGGGCGGGCGGGTGCGAACGGGTCTTCGTCGACCACGCCACCGGAACCAGGCAGTCCCGCCCCGAGTTCGCCAAGGCCATCGGCAGCCTGCGGGAAGGCGACGTCTTCGTCGTGACGAACGTCGACCGGATCGGCCGCTCGGTGGCCGAGCTGGTGGGGGTGATGGCGACCCTCGACGCCCTGGGCGTCGCCTTCCGCTCGATCGACGAGCAGATCGACGAGCTCAACGCCTACGGCCGCTTCTTCTTCCGCGTCACCGCCGCCCTGGCCCGCTTCGACGAGCAGGTCGGCGGTGAGTTGCACCGTGCCGAGACCCGCAAACGGCAGGAGGCGCGGGTCGCGCAGACCCCGAAGCCCCCCGTCTCGAGACGCCGCCTCGACGCGGCCCGTCAGCTACGGGCCGGTGGAGCGAGCATGCGCGAGGCCGCCGAGCACGTCGCCGTCCCCGAACGCGTCCTGCGTCGCGAGCTCGACCGCGACGACGCCGACCGCGCCCGCCGCCAGCAGTCCGACTGACCCCGGACGCGAGTCAACTCCGGTCGCTACCGTCGGCACCATGACCGATGAACCGCAGCACGGCGACCGAACACACGATCGTGACGGCCTACGAGATCCGGCCTGACGACGGGGTGCTTACCGCCGCGGAAGCCGCCTTGACGAGAGGCGCGTGACGAAACCAGTTGACGCGGCCGTCGCGAGCGGGAGAACGTCGTGCATTGAGGCAGATTGGAACTGCCACCTCTGCGTTGAGGGGGCTGAAGGCGCCGGAGGAATAGTTCACGTCCGGTAACTTCTACCTAAATTCGATTTGTGCGGTCATCATGAGTCGCTTCGAAGCGGCTTTGTTCTGAATTGTTGATATTCTGGCACCACGACTGGATACCGATCTGCTACTACGTAGCAGGAGTGGCCTGCGCGACGGCATACGATGCTGCTACAACATACACAAATTTCACGAGGATATCGTTCTAGTTATCCAGTAGTCGGATTGACAAGATACAAAAGCCCGGAACGAGGCCAACGTCGGATACTGCGCAGGGGTGGTCATCTGACGTAATCGAGGTAATACGGGCGTTAGCTATTCGCCCTGTGGGCACAGCACGCAGCGCGTCCCACTCATGAAGGTTGAGAATGTCTCCGACCCGGAAGTTCCTGTCATTACGACGAAGCTCGTGCACTCTTTCGCCACTCAAGATCGGCACGAAGAACTGCGTCCAGCTCTTAAGGTCATGCTCGGCATGCATCGCGATCACGTCTGTCCTTCCGTTTCCAGAAACGCCGTCTGGTCGAGATTAAGCCTTGTCATCGGAACGCGGGGGACTGGCAGGCTCTCCACTACTTCCAGTGTGTCGTACTCGTGCGACACGGCCGGTTGCGCGCCGAAATGCGCAGCCCCTGGGTATGCAAAGTTTGACATTGCGCCAGTCCGCTCGAGCTCCGAATCAACAGCGCTAAGGGCATGAGCGCAGACACTAGAGATGCGTCGCACCCGATTGTCACTCGTAAAGAACCCCGGAACGTCGCTGTCAAGGTAGAGCACGGCGATTACGGAGTCCTTGCCGGCAGGCGACGTAGTCACGATCGGGATTGCGAGCACCGATTTGACCTCTCCTGACATCGTTCGAGCGTTGGCCGTTAGGTCAGCCTTCTGCATATCGTTCTGGATCGCACCCGCCTGGGTTCCGGACTTCGTTCGAATGACACGCTGTTCGCTGTATGCGTAACCGATCGTGGCAGTATCGATCGGAAATGTCCTGCCTGCCGTCTTGCTCTCATCTCCAATACGGACTCCGGCGTAGTCGCAGCACTGTTGTAGAGCCAAGCTAGGGCCGACGTGCAGTACGCGGTGGAGTGTAATTCTCAATCGCTCGTCTTCGGGATGGTCTCCTAAGAGCAACCCAGCAATTGCGCCGGACAAGGCCGCTGCGACGATTTCGGTCGACGCGGGAAGGTATTCCCTCCGCCAGTACTTCTTCATATCGTCGTTTGCGGCTCGAAGCGTGGTTCCGAAATAGCCAGCCGTCCATTGAGTTGCCGTATCTTGAACGGGCCTATGCTCCTCCGTGTCTCCCAGTACATTTTTGAGCCTGGACCGAAGGCTTGGCCCCAGCACGCGGCGGATGCCTGCGACTACGTCCGGGCCGTGTCGGATCACCCGTGCGTCCGGGCCCACATGTTCCTCCGCGGCAAGCTGCTCGATGTTCCCGTCCCAAATGCTGAAGCCTCCGGCAGCATGGAGCACCCACGCGAGCAGTTGATTCTGGAATGAGACCCGCCGATTGAAAAGCGCGTCGAATCCCTTACTCTCTCGGACGTGCAGGATCGCGTCGGTGTCATGACGAAGTCGATGATCCATGCTTTTGACGACTTGCTTCGCCGCTCGCGGGTACTTGGCCCAGACCTGGCGAAATTCTGGAATCAGCGTGGTGCCGTCTCTAGCCTGGTCCTGCACGCTCTGGAGTTCCACAAGCAACTTCTTATGCTGGCCAAAGAGCTCCGCTAGTATCCGATCTTGACGGAAATCCGATATACGAATGCGGAATAGATCAATCCATCCACCGTCTCCAACGCCTGACACGACGTAAGTGCGACGTCGTCGACGTAATGCAGGTTGAGCGAGAGTCTCATTTCTCCAGTATGACGTTGCACCGTCTGCTTCAACACCGAATCCGATGGCGAGAATAACGATGTCGAAATCTTCAAGAATGCCTTGGCGGGGTCGCTTTCCCTCCGGTACCGCAGGCGTCCATGCCTTGCGCCGCTGTCCCACCCACTCTGCGCGAAGGGTGTCGGCACCGTGCTCGCTTACGATGTCGACTTTGACCGACGCAGTGTTGCAAAACAAACGAACGTTTGCAAAGCGTGCTTCAGGCTTGAGTTCTTCCCACGCCGATCGCACCTGCACGACGACGTCGCTTGCGCGCGCCGCGGTCCAGTTCAGCAAAGGAAGCCCCGCAGTGTGCGCTGAACTTCCCTCGCGCGGCCAGTCGTATATGTGTGGGTGTAACCAACGCGTGTCGTTTCCGTGTTGCAGCGGAAGCACCGAGTCGCGCTGTTCAAGCAAGGTGATGTCGACGCTTGCTTGTTTGCTGACGAGCCCAGCAGCAACCGATAAACCTGCGAATCCAGCTCCAATTATGGCGATTCGCGTGCGATTGTCATCATCGCTACTTATTCGCTTCGTCTCGGTCAGAGCCCAAGCGAGGTTTAGGGCGCGCGATTGCTGGGATAGCACGGTTACCGATTTGTCGAACAACCCGATGGCGAAGACGTCCAAGCTGTTGTGCAGGCGGTATGAATCCAGAACGGCTTGCGCGTTCTTTGCGATGCGAGTTTCGACCATCCCAAGATCTTACCGACGTCGCGTCCGAGCGCCAGATACATGCGCGAATGGGAAAGCGGTGACGTGCTGGAGACTACTTATGGAGAGTGGCAAGAGGCGTTATCTGATGACGCCCTGACCGAGACTGACTTTCACCTTTACTGACGAGTTCCAAGCAGTCTCGTTCAAGTCCGCTTACGACGCGAATAATGACGAGGCAAGCGTGAGGCGGCGACCTAATTAGAGGGTTGCCGTGGAGTCTGTGGCATGCGCTCTTCGATGACCAAATCGAAGAAACGGCGCTGAGGTATTCGATTTTTGTAACGCGACCGCAGCCGCTTGTCTGCCGGCCCGGCAGAAGTGAACACACTGTCCTACTATTGTCTGCTCGCACGGGGGCACTGCTTTATTTAATTGGACGGGAAAGACCCGGCGGTTCGCCACTCCTCGCCGGATTCGTCGACTTCAAGCTGCACGTTGCGAAGGCGAGTGATGAGCGACTTGCGATCCGAGATGTCATCGGTGATGCGCACGTAATTCAGACCATCGATATCGGAGAGCATCCGGACCGTGCCCGCGAGTAGAAGGATGACGTGTTTCTGGTCGAGGGCCATGGCCCATCCAGCCTCAAATATGACATTCTGGCGGGCCTGCCCGCTCGGTTGTGCTTCGCGAGGATCATCGTGCTCGCTGTTGTAGAAGTCACCCTTGACATGGCCGAGATCATCTGGGGTCAAGAGCACAACAACAGCGTCGGCTATATCCATTCCTGCCCGCACCACTTCTAGGGTGTACGGGGATCCGCCGCCTGCTCCACGAACTGCCTCGTCCCAGGTTACGACTCGGAGGTCCAGCGCCTTGAGGAAAGCGACAAGGGCTTCGTACGCGGCATTGTCACGTCCGCGGACGACAAATACGTATCGCTTCGCGTTGGGGGAAGATGCTGGTGCTGGGTCGGTTGCAGTCGTCCCTGGTCTGGCAAACTGACGTTGTGGCGGGGTCGCTTTTTCGGGCGTCGTAGGGCTGCGCTGCGAAGTCGCGAGGTCCTGATCCAAGTTCTGGTAGAAGTCCTGTGACTCGGCTGAGCCGCGGCGGAACTCGGGGCCAAGGCGTGGGTTCGGCGCCGTGATGTAGTCGATGAGACCTTGCAGGCTCGTACGGCCTTCTGCGCGCTTACCAAGTTGCTCGACTAAACGTGTGGTCTTTTTCAACTTGTTTGGGTTGGTATCCGAAGGGAGCTGAGGCACTTCGAACCGGACGAACAAGCTCTCGATCACCGTATGTGTGGCGTACTCGGCGAGTAGCTCCGCGAGAGAGTGCCGAGTCGGTCCGCTGAATTGTGCCATCAAGTCTCCTCTATTCAAGCTGCAGGTTGGCCGCTGCTAATAACAGCGTAGGACTCGAGCAAGAACATGGGTCTTGCAGTCGCCCGATCTTCCCGCGGCACGGACAGCTACGGACGCTTCTGCTCGCAAATTTCCGCAACGATGCTCAGCAAGAAATGTATACACCATTACTTCATTGCGTTGGCACCCTCGATCGGACTCGGTTTGAGAGGCGGCTCGCCCGAGTACGACATATTCTTCTGGGCGCAGTCCTGCGATGGGTCCCTCTACTGGCGTTGCTCTAAGCGCCTTCAGCTAGAAAGGATCTGCCTTTACAGCGGCCAAATCGTGAATCAATTCCCAGTCCACTTCAGGAAGGAATGCCACGTGCTCGCGACTGCTAGGCACGCTCGGAGCCCAAAGACTACGCAGAGAGATCTCTTCCGGTCTCGGCGTCGCCTCTCGCTGAACTGAATACAAACGCTAAGGACGAGGAGGCCGGCTCGCGGGCCCCGACGTAGCGCGAGGGGGCTGGCTGCGGGGGGAAGTGTTCCGTCACGGCTGGGTCGACGAGACTGTCGAGATGATGGGCCGGGGCGGTCTTACGCGGCACTAGATGACGCACCCAACAGCGAGCCTCAAAGGAGACTAAAGAACGTTGGGCCACGCCTCGACCGCAGTCGCGTTAAACGTGTACTTAGAGCTCTTTGACAGCGATTCGGGCACCGTCTCGGCTGCACTGCGATGAGCAGATTCTTCTTACGGCCCAATTCGGAAACGTCGCCACGAGCAGAATTAGCAGCGAGTGGGGCTTAGAGCAGATAGCCGCCGACCAGCTATTATCTGTGGTGCCCCCAGGCAGATTCGAACTGCCGCCCCTGCCTCCGGAGGGCAGTGCTCTATCCCCTGAGCTATGGGGGCCCGGGAACGTCGTCCAGGTTAGCAGCGAATCGGTCCGGCCTGGGACGGCCCCGCCGCGGGAGGTGCATCGTGGGGGAGTGACCGACGACACCCGCACCGACCGAGCCGACTCCGGCACCCGTTCCGACCGCACCGACCCCGAGGGTCCGACACTGCGTGAGCGTCTCCGCTCCGCCAAGGTCTTCCACCCCGAGTTGCCCACCTTCGACGTCGACGACGTGGCCGACGACGCGGTCGACCAGTTCGTCGCGTGGCTCGTCGAGGCCGTCGACCAGGACGTCGCCCAGCCGCACGCCATGGTGATCTCGACCTCGTCGTCCGACGGCGACGTCACGGCCCGCACCCTGCTCCTCAAGGACGTCGACGACGGTGCCCTCTGGTTCGCGACCTCGTCGATCAGCCCGAAGGGACGGCAGATCGCCGAGAACCCCCGGGTGGCGCTCACCCTGTACTGGCGCGAGCAGGGCCGCCAGGTCCGCGTGCTCGGCCGGGCGACGCCCGGTCCGCGCGACCTCAGCGAGAAGGACTTCACCGCTCGCCACCCCGACTCGCGCGCCGTCGCGATGACGCAGCCGCAGAGCAGCCCGATCACCGACGAGGCCGAGACGCGGCGTCGCCTCGCCGAGGCCAAGGCCACGATCGAGTCCGACGACACCTTCGTCCCCGACGACTGGACGGCCTGGCGGGTCGACCCCACCTCGATCGAGTTCTGGCAGGCCACCACGGGCCGCGACCAGGTGCGCCTGCGGTACGACCGCGACGGCGACGGCTGGACCCGCGCCTCCTTGTGGCCCTGACCACCCCTGAGGGAGCCGGCGGCGCGACCGCTGCCGCCGCAGCGGCGTAACGCGACGACACGCACCTGGCAGGGCGCCCGTCGCGACGGCAGCATGGAGGCATGACCTCGTACGCCGCCCCGTCGACCCGCCCGAGCGACCCCGCCGTCGCCTCGATGCGTCTCGCCGTGGTCGAGGTCACCCGGCATCGGCCGCACGCCCCCGAGTACCACGCCTACGTCGACGACATGAACTCCCGTGTCCGCGCGACCGCCGAGGCCGCGGGCTGGCAGGCGACGCGCTTCGCCGCGGGCGACCTCGGCACCGACGAGCTGCTGCGCGTGACCGCCGACGCCGATGCGATCGTCATCCTCGGTGGCGAGGACCTCTCTCCCCGTCTCTACGGAGGCGCGACCGGCTACCCGGGGGAGGGTCGGCACGACCCCGTGGCCGACGAGGCCCAGCTCGCCGTCGTGCGTCGCGCCGTCGCCCGCCGCACTCCGCTGCTGGGTATCTGCCGCGGCCACCAGCTGATCAACGTCGCCCTCGGCGGAGACCTCGTGCAACACCTGGACGACCACGACGGGGTGCACCGCACCCCCGACGCGCCGGTCGATCAGCTCATGCACCCGCACGCCGTCGGGCTCGAGCCCGGTAGTCGCCTCGCCCGGGCCCTCGGCGCCGAGCCCGTCGTCCAGAGCGCGCACCACCAGGCCGTCGGCCGCCTGGGCCGGGGCCTGTGCGTCGTCGGCCGCGCCTCCGACGGCACCGTCGAGGCCGTCGAGCACGACTCGGCCCCGGTCGTCGGCGTGCAGTGGCACCCCGAAGACAGAGGAGCCCCGGTCGGCCAACTCGAGGCACTGTTGGCGTCCTTGGGCGCCTCCGTCGAGGCGGGGCGCCTCGCCGCGTCCGTCGCCTCGCGAACGGACCAGGAGGCGCTGGTCGCCTAGGCCGCGTTCCTCACCGGAGCGCGCCTCCCGCCCTCGGTCTCAGTCGACCTGCTTCAGCGCCGACAGCACGGCAGACACGACCGGCTCGGCGTCGCCGGGTTCGAGGAAGGTCGTCGAACGGGCGACGACGAACGCCGGCGACGAGAACGCCTCGGCCGTGCCGATCTCACCGGGGGTGTCGAAGTAGCCCTCGACGCCGAAGGTCGGCACCGAGTTGCTGGTCGCGACGAGGTCGTTGGCCAGCTCGTCGAGGCTGTCCGCGTCGAAGTGCGCGACACCGACCGTGACGGTGGCGCCGCTGGAGTCCTGCCACGTGCACGTCGTGCCGTCCGCGTCGGCGACCTGCTGCAGGGCCTCACCGTCGCGGCTCGCGTCGCCGCTCGCCTCGTCGTCGACGACGGCCGTCAACCCCGGGTACCAGGAGGCGAGCGAGCCGGGATCGAGCAGCTCGCCGCAGTCGACGTCGAACGGGATGCTCACGAGCTCGGGCGTGGCCGCCGCCGTCGGCGTCGCGACGGGGGTGGAGGACGACTCCTCGCCCGTGGTCGGGGTCGCGCTCGGCGCGGCCTGCGACGGTGCCGTGCAGGCGGTCAGAGTCAGGGCGAGGGCACCCGTCACGACGAGGGTGCGCAGGACGACGGGGGAGCGGGTCGAGGCGGGGCTCATCCCTCCATCATCACCGACGTCGGGCTCGTCGTCGTCTCCGTGCCTCCCGGTAAGATCGACCCTCGTGACTCCCGCCGAACTCTCCACGTCCCTGCTCGCCGTCGTCCAGGGCGTCCTCGAACGCCGAGGCACCGTCGACGTGGCGGTGACCGAGGGCGACGTGGCGCTCGAGCGTCCGAAGAACCGCGAGCACGGCGACTGGGCGTCGAACGTGGCCATGAAGTTCGCCAAGCGCGTCGGCACGAACCCCCGTGAGCTCGCCACCGACATCGCGGCCGACCTGGCCGAGGTCGACGGCGTCGCCGACGTCGACGTCGCGGGCCCCGGGTTCATCAACATCCGCCTCGACGCCGCGGCCGCGGGCCTCCTCGCGCGCTCGATCGTCGAGCAGGGCGAGTCCTACGGTCGTGGCGACTACTACCGGGGCGTCACCATCGACCTCGAGTTCGTCTCGGCGAACCCCACCGGCCCGATCCACCTCGGCGGCGTGCGCTGGGCAGCGGTCGGCGACAGCCTCGCCCGCGTGTTCCAGGCGCAGGGCGCGCTCGTCACCCGCGAGTACTACTTCAACGACCACGGCGGGCAGATCGACCGTTTCGCCCGTAGCCTCCTGGCCAGCGCACTCGGCGAACCCACCCCCGACGACGGCTACGGCGGGCAGTACATCGGCGACATCGTCGAGCGCGTCGTGGCCTCGACCGGCGTCGACGCCGCCGCCCTGCCGCGTGACGAGGCGCAAGAGGTCTTCCGCGCCGCCGGCGTCGACTTCATGTTCGCCGACATCAAGTCGTCGCTGCACGACTTCGGCGTCGACTTCGACGTGTACTTCCACGAGAACGAGCTGCACGAATCCCAGGCCGTCGAGCGCGCCATCGCCCGGCTCCGCGAGCTCGGGCACGTCTACGAGTCCGAGGGCGCCACCTGGCTGCGCACCACCGACTTCGGCGACGACCGCGACCGCGTCATCGTCAAGAGCGACGGCGAGGCCGCCTACATCGCCGGCGATCTGGCCTACTACCTCGACAAGCGCGAACGTGGCTTCGAACGCAACCTCATCATGCTCGGCGCCGACCACCACGGCTACGTCGGTCGCATGATGGCGATGTGCGCGGCGTTCGGCGACGAGCCGGGCGTCAACCTCGAGATCCTCATCGGCCAGATGGTCAACCTGCTGCGCGACGGCGAACCGATGCGCATGTCCAAGCGTGCGGGCACCGTCGTCACGATGGAGGACCTCGTGGACGCCGTCGGCGTCGACGCCGGCAGGTACTCGCTGGTCCGCAGCCCGGTGAACAGCTCGATCGACATCGACCTCGACCTGCTCACGAAGCGCAGCAACGACAACCCCGTCTTCTACGTCCAGTACGCCCACGCGCGCACCCGGGCGGTCGCGCGCAACGCCGAGGCCGCCGGCGTGACGCGGGACGCGTTCGACGCGTCGCTGCTCACGCACGAGACCGAGAGCGCCCTGCTCGGCGCCCTGTCCGAGCTGCCCCGCGTCGTCGTCCAGGCCGCCGAGTTGCGCGAGCCGCACCGCGTCGCCCGCTACGTCGAAGAACTCGCCGGCACCTACCACCGCTGGTACGACACGTGCCGCGTCACGCCGCTCGGCGACGACGAGGTCACCGACCTGCACCGCACCCGTCTGTGGCTCAACGACGCGGCGGGCCAGGTCATCCGCAACGGCCTCGGACTGCTCGGCGTCTCGGCACCCGACCGCATGTGACCTCGCGCGCCGCGCCTCCTCGGTGTCGACCGCAGGAGGCGCGGCGTGAGCGTCCCTCGCCACCCGGCTGACAAGATGGCCCGATGAGCGACATCGACTCCGACTTCTTCGAGGCCAAGCCCGTCGCCCGTCGCCGAGGCCGGGGCTTCGGCATCGTCGTCTTCGTCCTGCTCGGGATCGTGGTCGTGCTGGGGATCCTGGCCGTGGTCGCCGACCTCGTCGTTCGGACGGTCGCCGAGGACCAGGCCGAGAAGCAGATCTCGCAGCAACTCGGCGACGCGGCCGGTCCCGTCGACGTGCAGATCGGCGGCTTCTCGATGCTCTGGCAGCTGGTGCAGGGCACCATCGACCAGGCCACCATCTCGTCCGCCGGGTCCTCGGGCGGTCTGTCGTTCGACTTCGACGTCCGCGACGTGCCGACCGACCTGAGCGGATCGACCGGGGCCATCACCGGCACGGTCACGGCCGACGCGGCGACCGTCAACGGGCTCGCGGCCGTGCAGGAGAGCGGCGGAGCGATCTCCTTCGGCGACGGACAGGTCACCTACGCCCGCGACTTCACGATCCCGCTGGTGAACACGGTCGTCCCCGTGGACGTCGTCGCGACCCCCTCGATCACGAGCGAGGGCCGGGTCATCTCGCTCACCCCGACCACGGCGTCGCTGCGGGACACGTCGGTGTCGCTCGACCTCGCCCCCTTCATCGGCGGCTACGCCTTCGACGTGTGCGCCGCGCAGTACCTGCCCCAGGGCACCACCCTCACCGCCGTGGACGTCACGCCGTCGGCGGCGACCCTCGACGTCACGTCGCCGGGCCTGCCGATCTCGTCGAGCGGCATCGGCACCAAGGGGTCCTGCTCCTGATCTCCGGTGTGGCGACGAGGTCGCCCCGACCCTGGCCGTCACGCACCTCGGCGGTCGGTAGGCTCTGATGTCGTTCCCCGTCCTTCGAACCCCCGAGGTCCGCGTGTCCCCGAACCCCCTGGCCCCCGCCTGGCTCCACGAGCCGACCGATGCCGACGCCCTCGACCCGGCCGTCTGGTCGGCCACGGCCCAGCGGTCCTCCGACGGCGAACTCGTGCTCGGCGGCGTCACCGTCTCCGACCTCGTGGCGTCGTTCGGCACGCCGCTGTACGTCCTCGACGAGGACGACGCCCGTGCCCGCGCGGTCGAGGCCGTCCGCTCGTTCGAGCGCGAGGCGGCCCGCATCGGCACGACGGCGACGGTCTACTACGCCGCCAAGGCGTTCCTCTCCGCCGAGGTCGCCCGCTGGGTGGCCGAGGCGGGCATGGCCGTCGACGTCTGCACCGGCGGCGAGTTCGCCGTGGCCCGGGCCGCCGGGGTCGACCCCGCCCGCATGGGGTTCCACGGCAACAACAAGTCGCTCGCCGAGATCGACCGCACGGTCGAGGCCGGCATCGGCACCGTCGTGCTCGACAACGCCGCCGAGGTCGGACGGGTCGCCGCGGCGGCCGAACGGCACGGACGCGTCCAGCGGGTGCGTCTGCGGGTCAACTCGGGGGTCCACGCCTCCACGCACGAGTACCTCGCCACCGCCCGCGAAGACCAGAAGTTCGGCGTCCCGCTCTCCGAGACCGCCGACATCGTCGACTCGATCCGCCGGCAGCCGTCGCTCGAGTTCGTCGGCCTGCACTCGCACATCGGCTCGCAGATCTTCGGCTCGGACGGCTTCGCGGAGGCCGCCCGCCGCCTGCTCGCCGTGCACGCCGACCTGCTGGCGTCCGGCCCGGTCCCCGAACTCAACCTCGGCGGGGGCTTCGGCATCGCGTACACGAGCGCCGACGACGCCCGTCCCCTCGACGACCTCGCCGTCGCCCTGGCCGACATCGTCCAGGCGGAGTGCCTCCGCCTCGGCGTCGACGTGCCGCTCCTCGCGGTCGAGCCCGGACGCGTCATCGTCGGTCCGGCCGGCACGACGCTCTACGAGGTCGGCACGATCAAGGACGTCTCGGTCGCGATCGACGAGGGCAGCGCGGTGCGCCGCTACGTCAGCGTCGACGGCGGGATGAGCGACAACGCGAGGACGGCCCTGTACGCGGCGGACTACTCCGTGCGCATCGCGAACCGCACCTCCTCGGCCCCGCCCGCTCTCGTGCGGGTCGCCGGGAAGCACTGCGAGAGCGGCGACCTCGTCGTGCTCGCCGACTACCTCCCCGGCGACGTCGTCCCCGGCGACCTCCTCGCGGTGCCCGCCACCGGGGCCTACTGCCACAGCCTCGCCAGCAACTACAACCACGTCGGGCGTCCGCCCGTCGTGGCCGTGCGCGACGGCCGGGCACGCGTGATCGTGCGGGGCGAGAGCGAAGCCGACCTGCTGGCCCGCGACGCCGGCCTCGACTGAGCGACCCGCGCCTCCTCACCTCGTGCGAGCACCGCACCCCGCCGACGAAGCACCCGAGAACGGACTGACATGATCGAATACCGCAACGTGAGGGTCGCCCTGCTGGGCGCCGGCTCCGTGGGGTCGCAGGTGGCGCGGTTGCTGCTCGAGCAGGGCGACGACTTCGCCGGGCGCGCAGGTGCCGGGCTCGAGCTGGTCGGCATCGGGGTGCGCGACGTCGACGCGCCCCGCGACGTCGACCTGCCGCGCGAGCTGTTCACGACCGACGTCGAGTCGCTGATCGTCGGCGCCGACATCGTCGTCGAGTTGATCGGCGGACTCGAGCCGGCCCGCAGCTACGTGCTGCAGGCCCTCAACTCGGGGGCCGACGTCATCACGGGCAACAAGGCCCTGCTCGCGAGCCACGGTCCCGAGCTGTTCGACGCCGCCGAGCAGGTGGGCGCGCAGGTGTACTACGAGGCCGCCGTGGCCGGTGCCATCCCGATCATCCGCCCGTTGCGCGACAGCCTCGCCGGCGACCGCGTCCAACGCATCATGGGCATCGTCAACGGCACGACGAACTTCATCCTCGACCGCATGGACACCGATGGCTCGAGCCTCGAGGACGCCCTGGCGACGGCCACGGCCCTGGGTTACGCCGAGGCGGACCCCACGGCCGACATCGAGGGCTACGACGCGGCGCAGAAGGCGGCCATCCTGGCCGGCCTCGCCTTCCACACGGCCGTGCCCCTCTCCGCCGTGCACCGCGAAGGCATCACGTCCGTCACGCACGACCAGGTGGTCGCGGCTCGCAAGGCCGGGTACGTCGTGAAGATCCTGGCGATCTGCGAGCGCCTGGTCGACGACGACGGCGTCGAGGGCGTCAGCGCACGCGTCTACCCGGCGCTCGTCCCGCTGAGCCACCCGCTCGCGGCCGTGCACGGAGCGAAGAACGCCGTCTTCGTCGAGGCCGAGTCGGCCGGAGACCTCATGTTCTACGGCGCCGGAGCCGGGGGAGTCGAGACGGCGTCCGCCGTGTTGGGCGACCTCGTCTCGGCCGCGCGACGCCACGTCATCGGCGGCCCCGGCGTCGCCGAGTCCACCCACGCGAACCTGCCCGTCCTGCCGATCGGTCGCGTGTCCACGCGGTACCAGATCACGCTCGACGTGGCGGACCAGCCGGGCGTCCTCGCCGAGGTCGCCGGGGTGCTCAGCGACCACGGCGTGAGCGTGCACAACGTCGAACAGACGTCGGGTGCGACGCCGGGCGTCACGGGCGAGGGCGACGCCGTGGCCACCGCTACGCTGATCATCGGCACCCACCGGGCGCGCGAGTCCGACCTCGCCGCCACGGTGACCGCCCTGAAGAACGCCACGGTCGTGAACTCCGTCACGAGCGTGCTGAGAGTCGAAGGAGCCTGATGGCCCACCAGTGGCAGGGTGTCCTGCGCGAATACGCCGACCGTCTCGACGTCACCGACGCCACCCCGATCGTCACCCTCGGCGAGGGCGGAACGCCGCTCATCCCGGCTCCGGCCCTGTCGAACCGCACGGGCGCGAAGGTCTACGTCAAGTACGAGGGCATGAACCCGACCGGTTCCTTCAAGGACCGCGGCATGACGATGGCGATCTCGAAGGCCGTCGAACACGGGGCCAAGGCCGTCATCTGCGCGTCGACCGGCAACACGTCCGCCTCGGCCGCCGCCTACGCAGCCCACGCCGGCATCACGGCCGCCGTGCTCGTCCCCGAGGGCAAGATCGCCATGGGCAAGCTGAGCCAGGCCGTCGCGCACGACGGTCAGCTGCTGCAGATCCAGGGCAACTTCGACGACTGCCTCGACATCGCACGCGACCTCGCCGCCAACTACCCGGTCCACCTCGTCAACTCGGTCAACAACGACCGCATCGAGGGCCAGAAGACCGGGGCGTTCGAGGTCGTCGACGTGCTCGGCGACGCCCCCGACTTCCACTTCATCCCGGTCGGCAACGCCGGCAACTACACGGCCTACACGCGCGGCTATCGTGAAGACCTCGAGATCGGCCGCGCCACCAAGCTGCCGCGCATGTTCGGGTTCCAGGCCGCCGGCTCGGCGCCGATCGTCGCCGGTGAGGTCGTCAAGGCTCCCGAGACCATCGCCAGCGCGATCCGCATCGGCAACCCCGCCTCGTGGCAGCTCGCCCTCGAGGCGCGCGACCTGACCGACGGCTGGTTCGGGGCCATCACCGACGAAGCGATCCTCGCCGCGCAGAAGATCCTCTCGGCCGAGGTCGGCATCTTCGTCGAGCCCGCGTCGGCCATCAGCGTGGCGGGTCTGCTCGAGCGGGCGGACGCCGGGGTCATCCCCGCCGGGGCCACGGTCGTGCTCACCGTCACGGGCCACGGCCTGAAGGACCCCCAATGGGCCCTGCGGCGCGCCGACGGCAGCGACGTGCAACCGACCGTGGTCGCGAGCGACACGGCCCGGGTGGCCGAGGTGCTCGGTCTCGCGCCGGCCTCTGCATGACCCCCGGGGTCGTCGGGCGTTCGGTGCTGGTCAAGGTCCCCGCGACCTCGGCCAACCTCGGTCCCGGCTTCGACACGCTGGGGCTCGCGCTGTCTCTCTACGACGAGCTCGAGGTCACGGCGACCGGTGAACCCGGGGTCTCGGTCGAGGTCACGGGCGTCGGGGCCGGTCAGGTGCCCACCGACGGCTCGAACCTCGTCGTCCAGGCCGTCGCCGCGGCCTTCGCGTCGGTCGACGTCCCTCTGCCGGGGCTGCGGCTCCGGGCTCGCAACGCGATCCCGCACGGCCGGGGACTCGGGTCGTCCGCAGCCGCGATCGTCTCGGGCATCATGGCCGCCAAGGGACTGCTCGAGGGCACGGTCGAACTCGACTCCGCGGCTCTGCTCGCCCTGGCGACCGAGATGGAGGGTCACCCCGACAACGTGGCACCTGCGCTGTTCGGCGGCCTCACGATCGCCTGGATGAACTCGCACGGCCCGTCCCACAAGCGACTGCTCGTGCACCGTGGGGTGTCGCCCGTCGTGTTCGTGCCCGAATCCACCCTCTCGACGAAGCTGGCGCGGAGCCTGCAGCCCGCCTCCGTTCCGCACGAGGACGCCACGTTCAACGTGTCGCGGTCCGCTCTGCTGGTGGCGGCCCTCGTGCAGAGTCCGGAGTTGCTGCTCGCGGCGACCGAGGACCGCCTGCACCAGAGCTATCGCGCCAGTGCCATGCCCGAGACCGACGCCCTCATCCGCATGCTGCGCGACGCCGGTCTCGCGGCCGTCGTGTCGGGGGCCGGCCCCTCCCTCCTGGTCCTCGGCAGCGACCCGGCACAGCGCTTGTTCGCCGCCGAACTGGTGCGCGAACACGCCGTCTCGGCGTGGCGTCCGTTGATGCTGGCCGTCGATCTCAAAGGTGCTACAGTGGTGCCGCACCCGGTAGAAAACTCAGATTTCCTGGGCATCTAGCATCATCCCCGCAGTTCTTCGCGGGGATTACCGCGTGGGGTCACAAGTCTTCGAGTCCCCGGGTCGCACATCCCGTAGTGCACATCTAGCAGTGTTCGTCTGCCGATCTGGTCGGCGCGCACCGCACCTCCCAGGCCTCCTGCTCATCCCGGGCAGCTGCTCGTTCAGGGCAGAGCCGGCACAGGGTCGCCCCCTCGGGGCGAACCCGTTCAGTGCAGGTGAGAGGCCACGAGGTGTGACCAGCTCTGCCCCGCCGATCAACGCGGGGGAGCGAAAGGAACCCATCACTCGTGACTGACGTCCAGAACGGCGCCGCTGCGCCGTCCACGCCCGAACTCACCGCCATGCGCCTGCCCCAGCTGCAGGCCCTCGCCTCGTCGCTGGGCATCAGCGGCATCTCCAAGCTGCGCAAGGGCGACCTCGTGGCCGCCATCGCGGCGAAGCAGGGTGAGGGGGCGGCCAGCGAGGTCGCGCCCCAGCCGACGCTCGACGGAGTCGTCGACGCCGGTGTCCAGGCCTCCCTCGAGACCGCCGTCGCCGAGGGTGCCGAGGCCCCCGTCGCCGAGACGGGCACCGAGCCGACCGAGCCGACCGAGGCACCGACCCGTGCCCGCCGGGGCTCGCGCCGGGCCACGTCGGCCGCCGGGGCTCCCGAGTCCCGGGCCGCCGGCGCCCACGTCAACGCCGGCGAGACCGGTGTCACTCCTCTCGTCGAGGTGCCCGCCACCGAGGCCGTGGCCGTCGAGGCCGCCGGGGCGGCCGACGCCGAGCAGGGTTCGACCGAGCAGGCTCCGACCGAGAAGGCCGCCTCCGAGCGCCCGTCGCGTCGTCGCGGCTCGCGCCGCGCCTCCGACGCGTCCGTCGCCGCCGA
>NZ_JACYNS010000046.1:0-20122 GCF_014839405.1 Frigoribacterium sp. CFBP 13605
GTGGCGGGGTGGCGGGGTGGCGGGGTGGCGGGGTGGCGGGGTGGCGGGGTGGCGGGACGTGGCGGTGCGGCGGCGACGCGACACGCCGCCCGCAGGAGGCGCGGGTCGCCTCAGCGGCGCGAGCGCTGCTTCCAGAAGCGGCCGGCGAGGCGCGCCAGACCGACCAGCGCGACCGACAGCACGGCGAGTGCGACGAGCAGCACGACCATGTAGAGCGCCACGGGGCCGTAGCCGCCCAGCGCCTCCGGGTCGTAGAAGGGGTAGGGGTAGAACGACGTGACGGCGCCGCGGACGAGCGAGTACACGCTGTAGAGGACGGGCACGACGAGGCCGAGGCCCGCAGCGGCCCAGGGCAGGCGACGGCCCACGGGCAGCACGAGCCAGTCGACCAGCACGGCGACGGGCATCACCATGTGCACGACGACGTTGACCCAGGGCAGCACGCCGCCGGCCACCTCGGTCAGCAGCAGGTTGAAGACGAGGCCGACGAACACCATGTTCACGACCGCGATCAGCCGGACGACGTCCCAGGCCCGGCTGCCGGGACGGCGGCGCAGGGTGCGGACGCCGCCGACGGTGAAGACCACGACCGCGAACAGGTTGCTCAGGTTCGTGAAGAACGAGAAGAAGTTGACGACGCTGTAGTCGTTCTCGAGGGTGTCGGCGAACTGGGCGGAGACGGCCACGAGGGCGAGCGCGGCGAAAACGAACCGGTACGGGACCATGAGCTGAGCGCGCGTCATGTGCTCACCCTAGTGAGGCGGAGCCGACCCGAAGCCGCTCACGAGGTCTTCGGGGCCGGACGCCGGCGTCCGGGTCAGGCCTGCTCGATCTTCTCGATCAGGGTCGCCTTGGTGTGACGCGACACGTTCGTGATGCCCTTGGTGCGGGCGAGGGCGCGCAGCGCGACGAGGGTCTGCGCGTGCAGGTCGACGTGGGCGTCGTGACCGTCGGACAGCTGGACGGTGGTCTCGTCGACCTCGGGCAGGGGCGGCGTGTAGATGGAGCGCGGCTCGGCCGGGGTGGCGGACGACGTGCTCGACGACGAACCGCTCGACGACGAACCCTTCGAGCCCTGCACGGCACCCTTGGCCGTCTTCTTGGCGTCCTTCAAGCCGGACGTGGCGTCGTCGAGGGCGTTCTCGAGCGGCTTCACCGACGGGCGGCTCTTCTTGGCGAGCTTCTTGGCGCGACGCTTGGCCTCGGCGACCGCGGCGCGGGCATCGGTGACGGCGTCCTCGGCCTTGTCGTAGGCCTTGGCGGCGGATTTCTTGAGCTTCTTCTGGTCGGCCACGGGATCGGCCCCTCTCTCGAACGTGCGGAAATCGTGCCTGTGAGCGTGGCACGCCCACCTGGGACGGCTGTCAGTCGACCGGCGTCGTCTTGCCGCTCGCGATGCGGTCCCGCTCGGCACGGAGCGACTCGATCGTCTCGGGATCGAGGAAGTCCACGAACGGGTTCAGCTGCCCCGTGCGGGCGGCCACCACCTCGGTGTAGGCGGCCGAGGCGCGGCGCACCTTCGCCGTGGCGCGACCGAGCCTTTTGGACGACGACGACTTCGCCGTGACGACCTCGGCGTGGTGCTCGAGGGCCTCGACGAGTTCGGCGAGCGCGGTGGGGATCTTCTTGGCCATGCGGGGGCCTCTCGGGTGAGGGAAACGGGTGGAGGGGCGTCCCGGACCGGTCGGGAGGGTGACGGACGCCGACCGGATCATCACCCCACCCGGAGAACGGCAGGTGAACGGACCCGCGGCGCGGGTGCGGACGCGGCTAGGCTCGCCTGCCGTGACGGGCGCGCGGGTGTGGCTGGTCGACCTCGACCTCGACCTCGGCCGAGAACGCGACGCCGGCGCGCCTCCGGCGAGCGAGGTCTGCGACGCGCACGAACGGGCCCGCGCGGCGGCCTTCGTGGACGCGATCGACGCGCGTCGGTACCTGGCCTCGCATCGTGCGCTGCGCCTCCTGCTCTCGTCCGTGACCGGCCGGGAGGCCGGGTCGATCGAGTTCGGACGCGAGGCCTGTCGCTCGTGCGGTGGTCCGCACGGTCGGCCGGTGCCGGTGCCGTCGGACGACCTGCACGTGAGCCTCAGCCGGAGCGGTCGCTGGGCCGCCGTGGCGGTGCGGGCCGGGGCGCCCGTCGGCGTCGACGTCGAAGGGGCCCGTCCGGCCGGTGCGCTCGAGCACCTCCGGCCCGACGTGAGCCCCGAGGACGTCGACGTGGACGTGCTGCGCGCCTGGGTGCGGAAGGAGGCGCTGCTCAAGTCGACGGGGGAGGGGCTGACCACCGCGATGTCGGCGCTCCGTCTGGGGCCCGGGCCCGGGGGCACGACCACGGACGGTCGACGCGGACTGGTCCACGACCGGCGCTCGGCGACCGGGGTCCTCCTCGCCGTGGCCGGTCCGGCCCTGGACGCGGTCGAGTTCACCGACGTGACACCTGGGGTCCCTACCGTGCGGCCGTGAGCCAGACACTGCCCGGCGTGATCGCCGGTTCGCCCGCGGCCCCCGCACCCCGGACGCTCGTCGACGTCCTGCGGGCCACGGCGCTCGAGCACCCGGACGCCTCGGCCCTCGAGGACGAGCGGGGTGCGTGGAGCTACGCGGAACTCGTCGTCCGCGTCGGAGCCGCTTCGCGCGCGCTCGCCGACGCCGGGGTGCGCCGCGGCGACCGGGTGGGCGTGCGCATGCCCTCGGGCGACTCGTCGCTCTACCTGACGATCCTCGCCGTCCTGGCCGCCGGGGCCGCCTACGTGCCGGTCGACGCCGACGACCCCGACGAGCGCGCCGCCCTGGTCTTCGGCGAGGCCGGCGTCGTGGGCATCGTCTCGGCGGGGGGACGCTTCACCCCGCGTGACGCCGACCGGCCGGAGAGCCTCGTGCTCGCCGCACCGGCCGGGCACGTCAGCGGGCGGGGCACGGCGCTCGCCGACGACGACCGGTCGCCGACCCCGGACGACGACGCCTGGGTGATCTTCACCTCGGGCTCGACCGGCACGCCGAAGGGCGTCGCCGCGAGTCATCGCTCGGCGGCCGCCCTGGCCGACGCCGAGGCGAGGATGTTCCTGTCGTCGCCCGGGGTCGATCCGCTGGGACCGGGCGACCGGGTGCTGGCCGGACTGTCGGTCGCGTTCGACGCCTCGTGCGAGGAGATGTGGCTGGCCTGGCGCAGTGGCGCCTGCCTGGTGCCGGCCCCTCGCAGCCTCGTCCGGTCGGGTGCCGATCTCGGGCCGTGGCTCATCACCCACGGCATCACCGTCGTCTCGACCGTGCCGACTCTCGCGGCCCTCTGGCCGGACGAGGCCCTCGAGAGCGTCCGGTTGCTGATCTTCGGCGGAGAAGCGCTCCCGCCCGAGATCGTCGACCGCGTCGTCGGCGACGACCGTGAGGTGTGGAACACCTACGGGCCGACCGAGTCGACCGTGGTGGCCACCGGGGCGCTGGTGCGTGCCGGAGAGACGGTGAGGATCGGTCTGCCGCTCGACGGGTGGGACGTGGCCGTCGTCGACGCCGAGGGCGACCCGGTCGCGGAAGGCGAGGTGGGCGAGCTGATCATCGGCGGCGTCGGCCTGGCCCGCTACCTCGACCCCGCCAAGGACGCGGAGAAGTACGCCCCGCACGAGCAGCTCGGCTGGCAGCGCGCCTATCGCAGCGGTGACCTCGTGCGGTTCGACCGGGCCGGACTCGTGTTCCAGGGGCGGGCTGACGACCAGGTCAAGGTCGGCGGGCGCCGGATCGAGCTCGGGGAGATCGAGACCGCGCTGCAGGCCCTGCCCGGGGTCGGCGGCGCCGCCGCGGCGGTGCGGACGACGGCGGCCGGCAACCAGGTGCTCGTCGGCTACCTCGCGGTCGGGTCGGCCGAGACCTTCGACCGAGGCGCCGCCCTCACCCGCCTCCGGGACGGACTGCCGGCCGCGCTGGTGCCAGTGCTGGCGCTGGTCACCGGCGACCTGCCGACGAAGACGTCGGGCAAGATCGACCGCGACGCGCTGCCCTGGCCGTTGGTCGACTCGTCGACCGGTGGCGACGGGAGAGGTGGCCGGCCCGACGGTGCCGGTTCGATGACCCCGGTCGAGCAGCTCGTCGCCGACCGCTGGCGCGAGGTCCTCGGCGTACCCGTCCCGGACGCCGACGCGAACTTCTTCGACCTCGGCGGGGGATCGCTGGCCGCCGCCCAGCTCGTGGCCCGGCTGCGCGAGCTCGACCCCGAGTTCACCGTCGCCGAGATTTACTCGCACCCCCGGCTCGGCGCGCTGGCCGAGGCGCTGACGGTGGCGGACGTCGACGACGAGGTCCCGCCGGCCGTGTTCCACCGGTCGGTGCCGACCCCGCGCCGCACCCAATGGCTGCAGACCCTGCTCGGGGTGCCCCTCCTCGTGCTGTCGGGTGCGCGCTGGCTGACCTACGCCCTGACCG
This sequence comes from Frigoribacterium sp. CFBP 13605, assembly GCF_014839405.1. Lineage (NCBI taxonomy): Bacteria > Bacillati > Actinomycetota > Actinomycetes > Micrococcales > Microbacteriaceae > Frigoribacterium > Frigoribacterium sp. CFBP 13605. The sequence goes on from NZ_JACYNS010000046.1 coordinate 4,414, forward strand.
CGAGCACCGTGCTGCGCTGGTGGAGCGGGTTCGACGCCCTGCCGGCGGTCGACGGCGGGCTGCTCGTCGTCGCGATCCTCGTGTTCGCGACCCCGCCGGGACGCATGGCGATCTCGGTGCTGGCCTCGCGCCTCCTCCTCCGGGGGGTCGAGGCGGGCGATCATCCGCGCGGCGGCAGCGTGCACCTGAGGCTCTGGCTGGCCGAGCAGGTCGCGCACCAGATCGGGGCGGTCGGGCTCGCCGGCGCCCCGTGGATCAGTTACTACGCGCGGGCCCTCGGGGCTCGCATCGCACCCGACGTCGACCTGCACGCGCTGCCGCCCGTGACCGGCATGCTGCGCATCGGTCGCGGGGCGTCGGTCGAGCCCGAGGTCGACCTGGCCGGGCACTGGATCGACGGCGACGTCGTCCGCATCGGGGCGATCCGCATCGGTGCGGGCAGCGCGATCGGCATGCGGAGCACCCTGCTGCCCGGCACCCGGATCGGCAAGGACGCCTCGATCGCGCCCGGGTCCGCGGTCTTCGGGCGGGTGCCCTCGGGTCAGCACTGGGCCGGTTCGCCGGCCGAACGCATCGGCCGCACTCGCGCCTGGTGGCCGGAGGACCGACCCCCGGCACCCACCCGGTGGTTCGTCGCCTACGGGGCGTCGGCCGTCGTCGTCGCGTTGCTGCCGGTGGCGTCGCTGAGCGCAGGAGGCGCGGTCGTCGCGCTCGGCGTGCGGGGTGCGGGTTCGCTGACGGACGCGTGGTGGCGGGGCCTCGCCGTCCTGGTGCCGGGCACGCTCGTGGCCGGGCTGGTGGCCGCCGTGCTCGTCGTCGCGCTCACCCGCCTGTGGGCCCTCGGAGTGACCGAGGGCACCTTCGCGGTGCGGTCGAGGGTCGGCTGGCAGGTCTGGAGCACCGAACGCCTGCTCGACCTGTCGCGCACCCTGTTGTTCCCGCTCTACTCGAGCCTGTTCACGCCGGTCTGGCTGCGCCTGCTCGGGGCCGAGATCGGGCGGGACGTCGAGGCGTCGACCGTCCTGCTGCTGCCGTCGATGACGACCGTCCGCGACGGAGCCTTCCTGGCGGACGACACGCTCGTGGCGTCGTACGAGCTCGGCGGCGGCTGGCTTCGCGTGGCCCGGGCCGAGATCGGTCGGCGGGCGTTCCTGGGCAACTCGGGCATGACCGCCCCGGGCCACAAGGTGCCGAAGGACGGTCTGGTGGCCGTGCTCTCGTCGGCTCCGCGCAAGTCCAAGGCGGGGTCGTCGTGGCTCGGTTCACCCGCGGTGCGCCTGCGCCGCACGGTCGCCGTCGCCGACGAGACCCGCACCTTCCGCCCGGCCACGCACCTCCGGGTGGCCCGCATCGCGTGGGAGCTCAGCCGGATCGTGCCCGTCGTCGTCACCTGCGGCATCGGCCTCGGCCTGGTCGTCGGACTGTGGGCGCTGGTCGACGCGATCGGGGTCGGCGCGACGGCCGCGGTCGGCGGCGTCGTGATGCTCGCCGTCGGGGCGGCGGCCGCCGGGGTCACGACGCTCGCCAAGTGGGCGCTCGTCGGGCGCATCCGGGCCGGCGAGCACCCGCTCTGGTCGTCGTTCGTCTGGCGCAGCGAGGTGTCCGACACCTTCACCGAGATGTGCGCGGCCCCCTGGTTCGCCCACGCGGCGGCCGGCACCCCGGCCCTCGTGTGGTGGCTGCGCTCGCTCGGGGCCTCGATCGGTCGCGGCGTTTGGACCGACAGCTACTGGTTGCCCGAGGCCGACCTGGTGCGACTCGACGACGCGTCGACGGTGAATCGAGGATGCGTCGTGCAGACCCACCTGTTCCATGATCGAATCATGAGCATGGACACCGTCACCCTGGCCGCCGGCTCGACCCTCGGACCCCACAGCGTCGTGCTGCCCGCGGCCCGCCTGGGCGAGCACGCCACGGTCGGTCCCGCGTCGCTCGTCATGCGCGGCGAGGTCGTCCCCGTCGGCAGCCGGTGGAGCGGCAACCCGATCGGCCCGTGGCGGGACGTCACGTTCGCGGACTACCACGCCGTCTCGCAGTGACCGGTCCGGCGGCGATCCCGGACGGCTACACGCCCGAGAGCGGCAACACCGGGTACGGCGTGCGCTCGTACGACCTCGTGGTCGGGTACCGCGTGGCGACGAACCGGCTGGACGGCGTGGCGACGCTGACGGTCGTGCCGACCGAGGCCCTCCGCACGCTCGTGTTCGACCTGCTCCGCCTCCGTGCCGCGAAGGTGCGGGTCGACGGGCGCAAGGCGCGTCACGCGCAGTCGGCGACGAAGCTGACGGTGACGCTGCCCGAGGAGACCGTGCCGGGTGAGCCGGTGGAGGTGGTCGTCGAGTACGCGGGCTCGCCCGCACCTCGCCGCACCCGCTGGGGCACCCTCGGCTGGGAGGAGCTGACCGACGGCGCACTCGTCGCCTCGCAGCCGAACGGGGCGGCGACCTGGTTCCCGTGCAACGACGACCCGGCGGACAAGGCGACCTACCGGGTGCAGGTCACGACCGAGCAGCCCTACGCCGTCGTCGCCCACGGTGAGCTGACCGACCGGCACACGCGGTCCGGCCGCACGACCTGGGTCTACGAGCAGCCCGAGCCCACGGCGACGTACCTCGCCACGGTGCAGATCGGCCGCTACGAGTTGGTGCCGGTCGTGCTCGCGGGGGTGCCCGGCGTCTTCGCCGGGGTGCCCGCGATGCGGTCCCGCATCGGTCGTGACTTCGGCGAGGTGGCCGACATGATGGCCTGCTTCGTCGAGCGGTTCGGTCCGTACCCCTTCGCGTCGTACTCGGTGGTCGTCACCGACGACGACCTCGAGATCCCGCTCGAGGCCCAGGGCCTCGCGATCTTCGGGGCGAACCACGCCGACGGGGCGGGCGGGTCACGTCGGCTGATCGCGCACGAACTGGCGCACCAGTGGTTCGGCAACAGCGTGGGCCTGACGACCTGGCGCGACATCTGGCTGAACGAGGGCTTCGCCTGCTACGCCGAGTGGATCTGGTCCGAGGCCTCGGGCGGTCCGTCGGCCGCGCGCATCGCCGCCCAGACCCGCGCGCGGCTGGCCGGTCTGCCCCGCGACCTGCTCGTCGGCGACCCCGGCCCCGACCTGATGTTCGACGATCGCGTCTACAAGCGCGGGGCGCTCGCGGTGCACGCCCTGCGCTCGGCGGTCGGCGACGTCGCGTTCTTCGACGTGCTGCGTGCCTGGACCGCCGAGCACCGGCACGGCGTGGCGACCACGGCCGACTTCGTCGCCCTCGCCACCCGCGTCTCCGGCCACCCCGTCGGACCGCTGCTGCGTCCCTGGCTCGACGAGCGGGCCCTGCCGCCGCTGCCGTAGGCGGCATTGCAGTCCCGTCGGGATGCGCTCCTCGGGCTGTTGCAGTCGTCAGACGACGAACGGTCGCGCACTGACGCGGAGCCCGGATGAGTCAGGCCTGCGACAACGCGTCGAGCTGCGCATCAGAAGACTTTTATGCGGAACCGCTCGCTGGCGCGGGCGAGGTGCTCGTCGGTGACGAGGAGCGGCTCGCCACTCGTCGCTATGAAGTCCGCAGACCATGAGTCCGCTGCGCCGGGCATCCACGCCGCGCGACACCATCCACCCCCGTGCTTGCTGCCGAACTGAAGACCACGAGCGACCGAGCCGTCGAACAGCTCGATGCCTCGCAGGTGCATGCCGACGGCGGTGGTCACGATGCGGTTCTCGCCCCTCAGAACCGCCGTCGTCAGACTCCTGACGCCCTGACGGATGAGCGTGGGTTCGATCGTTGCTTCCAGGACCGAGAGCGAGTCGGGATGCTCCACGTCGATCCACCACCCGTCCCCCTGTCCGATCACCTCATACACGCACCTGTCGACGCGCCATTGCTGTGGCACGGCGCCCATGCCCATGAATTGGGCCTCGCCCCATTCCTCGGCCACGAGTTCGAGCAGCTCGCTTCGCGTGAGGCCGAGCGCGGCGGCATCGCTTTCGAGAGGATCGAGTGCGCCGAGCTGCCGTTTGAACGGGGAGAGGACTTCAGCGAAAGCCGACTCGGCCTCGCGAGCCAGGTAGAGCGTGCGGCCCAGGGAGTCGTAGCGCCCCCACCTTTTTCGTGCGCTCCTGGCAGTCCGCTCGGGAGCCGACAGCGCTCCGTATCTCGGTTTCGCGATGCGGTAGGTGGTTTCGCCGAGTTCCGGCACGAGGCGCAAGCCGGTCGCGGTACACGTGGTGCCCCCGTTCACCCTCAGGCGTCCGGCTCATCTCGAAGGAACGCGGTGAGGGCCTCTATGACTTCGCGACCGCGGTCCTCGCGAATGGCCGTCAAGGGAGTGCTTTCGCCGAGGAGGGGGTTGCCACCGATGAACCACTGGCGGGCGATGTGGGCACCCTCGTCTTGGACCAGTGCTGCCCACGCCCTGTGGCCGAGTTGCAGACGTCGTGTGAAGTCGGGACCCGGGGTGGGCCCGTCGGATCGAGCCCACTTCGCGGGTAGCTTGCGGTCTTTGGAGCCGGTCATGGCGGCGACGAGTGTCGGGCCCAAGCCGTGCACGAGGACATTCGCCACTTCATGGACGTCCATCCGCGCGGTCCTGGTGTGCTGGCCGGTGATCGTACGCGTGGGCATGAAGGAATCATAGATGACGCCCCCCGATTACCCCATTGATTACCCTTGGATTACCCTTGGATGATCCCCATGTCGCCTGCGGCGGGGTAGCCCGTCGAAGGCGCGCTCCTGCTTGCGGCCCTTCTCGCGACACGAGCCCGACACATGCCATGACTACCGTGGGCGGATGACCGTTGTCCAACCGTCCGAGGTGCCCGTGCTCAGCCTGCTGCGCGACCTGGTCGCCATCGACTCGACGAGCGGCACGCCCGGCGAGGCGGCCGTCCTGCGCCGCGTCGCCGCGGAGTTCGAGGGCGTCGAGGAGGCGCGGGTCGCCTTCGCCCCCGGGGCCGACGGTGAGCCCACGGCGCTGCTGGTCTCGCCGGTGGTCGTCGGCGCCGACAGGCCGCTGCTCGTCTTCGCGTCGCACGCCGACGTCGTGCCGGTGACCGACGCCTCGGCCTGGACCCACGATCCCTTCGCCTCGACCGTCGTGGGCGACCGCCTGTACGGGCGGGGTGCCTCGGACATGAAGTCCGGCCTGGCCGCCTCGATCGTCGCCGTGCGGGACCTCCTGCGCCAGGGTGCACCCGTCGCGCTCGCCGTCTCGACCGGCGAGGAGGTCGGCTGCCTCGGGGCTCCTGCCGTCGTCGACCTGCTCGCGGGCCTGCGCGTGGGGGCCGTGGTGATCCCCGAGTCGACCGACGGGCAGGTCGTGCTCGGTCACCGCGGCGCGCTCTGGGCGACCGTCCGCACCTCGGGCGTCGCCGCGCACGGCAGCACGCCCGAGCGGGGCCACAACGCGATCCTCGACCTGGTGGCCGTGCTCGGGCGCCTGGACGACCTGCCGCTCTCGTCCCATGCCGACCTCGGGCGCGAGACGGTCAACGTCGGCGTCGTGTCGGGCGGCAGCGTGCCGAACATCGTGCCCGACGTCTGCGAGGCGCGCATCGACCTGCGGGTCGTCCGGGACGACGTCGACGAACTCGTCGACTGGTGGCGTGGCCAGCCCGAGGTGACCGACGTCCGCGTCGACCTCGACCTGGCCGCCGTGTGGACCCCGCGCGACCATCCCTGGCTCGCCGGGCTCGACGCCCCGGTCTCGGAGGCGCCCGCGTCGTACTTCACGGACGCCTCGGTCCTCGTGCGGTCGCTCGAGGACGGGGTGCCCGTCGTGGTCTGGGGCCCGGGCGATCCCACCGTCGTCCACACGGTGGACGAGTCCGTGTCGGTCGAGGCGGTCCTGCGGGCCGTCGAGCAGTTCGGCCACGTCGGCGGACGGTGGGCCGTCGAGCACTGACCGACGCCCGACGGGGCGGTCGGGTCAGGCGGGCGTGGGCTCGGGAGTCGACGACCGCGTGCTCTGCCGGCGGACGAGCCTCGGCGCGAACGAGACGCGCGCGCCTCCGAGTCCTCCGTCGTCGGAGCCCCGCAGCGAGAGCAGCCGCAGCGCCTCGGCGGCCATGCGGTCGGTCGGCTGCGCCAGGGTCGTCAGGGCCGGGGTCACGTACGAGGCGAAGACGATGTCGTCGAAGCCCGTGACCTGCAGCTCGTCGGGCACCGACACCCCGAGTTCGCGGGCCGCCCTCAGCACGCCCATGGCGATCAGGTCGTCCGCGCAGACGATGGCGTCCGGGCGGTCGTCGGAGGTCAGCAGTCGGCGGGCCGCCGCGTCGCCGCTGTCGACCGAGTAGTCGCCGAGGACGACCCCGTCGCGCACCTCGCGGATGCCGAGTTCGGCCGCCCAGTGCCGGAAGCCCCGGAGGCGCAGCGTCGTCGACGAGTTCGTCAGCTCGGAGGTCACGAACGCGGCCGAGCGGGCACCGGTCCCGGCGAGGTGCGTCAGGACGAGCTTCATCGCCTCGGCGTCGTCGAGGCCGATCCAGTCGGTGCCGGCGACGTCGACCCGGCGGTCGAGCTGCACCAGCGGGACGGCCCGGGCGGACGCGGCCACGGCCGCCGCGCTCTCGGTGTCGTGCACGGGGCTGACCACGATGCCGTCGACGTGCCGCTCGATGAGCGACCGGAGGTGCTCGGCCTCGACGGCGGGGTCCTGCCGCGAGTCGCAGAGGAACAGCTGTTTGCCCTCGCCGTGCAGCGCGCTCTCGAGGCTGTCGACCAGGGTCGTGAAGAACGGGTTGAGGATGCTCGGGACGACCATGCCGACCGTGTCGGTGCGGCGGGTGCGCAGGGCGCGCGCGATGCCGTTGCCCGAGTAGCCCAGCTCGTCGGCCGCCAGCCGCACGCGGGCCTCGACCTCGCGGCCGACCGGGCGCGACGCCGACATGACGCGCGAGACCGTCGCGGCGGAGACGCCCGCCCGGCGGGCGACGTCCGAGATGGTGACGGCGTTCATGGGCTCCTCAGGGCGTGGCCGCCGGGGACGACGGGTGATGCCGTCATCGTATCGTCCCCTCGCGGGAAACCGATTGCCCGCCCCGGATCTCTTTTACACGTCGGAAACACAAAGGTGTTGACACTCGAAACACGAAGGCGTCACTCTTGACGCAGTTCCCGACGGAAATCGATTGCCCGTCGATCTCGACCCCACCGAGATCGCCCCCTCGCCAGTCCCGCATGCTCCACCTCGTCCTCCCCAGGAAGGCTCCTCATGCCCACGACCCGTACCGTCCTCGCCGCATTCGCCGTGGGCGCCATCGCCATCGGCACCCTCGCCGGCTGCGACTCGTCCTCGACCACCGCCTCCGGCTCCGCGTCCGGCGGCTCGACCTCGACCCGCCCGGCCCCCACCGACGTCCCCCAGGCCTGTGCCCCCGACGGCGGCGGCACCCTCCAGCTCGGCATGGTCGACATCAACGAGCAGACCGCCTTCTTCACCCAGATGAACGAGGGCGTCCAGGACGTCGCCGACGAGGCCGGTGCCGACCTGCAGATCGTCAGCGGCGACAACGACAGCGCCACGCAGGTCTCGGGCGTCGAGAACCTCGTCGCCTCGGGGGTCGACGCGCTCATCGTCGACCCGGTCGACGCGACCGCGCTGATCCCGGCGCTCACCGCGGCCAAGGCGGCCGGCATCCCGGTCGTCGCGGCCGACGGTTCGGTCGAGGACGCCTCGGCGATCGACTCGTACGTGGGCACGGCGAACGAGGACGGCGGCGCCCAGCTCGGGAAGGCCTTCCTCGACATCACCGGCGGCGAGGGCGAGGTCGGCGTCGTCGGAGCGCTCAACAGCGCGATCCAGATCCAGCGCCAGAACGGCTTCACCGACGCGGTCGAGGCCGGCGGCATGACCATCGGCACGATCGTCGACGGCCAGAACGTCAACGAGGACGCCCAGGCGGCGGCCGAGAACCTGTTGACCGGCAACCCCGACCTCGAGTACATCTACGCCACGGGCGAGCCCGCGCTCAACGGTGCCATCGCCGCGGTCAAGAGCCAGGGCGCCCAGGACCGCGTCACGATCGTCGGCTGGGACCTCTCGCCCTCGGCCGTCGAGGGTCTGCAGGACGGCTACGTGAAGGCCGTCATCCAGCAGGACACCTTCGGCTTCGGCTACGAGGCCGCGAAGGCCGCGATCAACCTGGCCTGCGGCACCGCCGACGTGCCGGCGACCGTCGACGTGCCGATCACGATCGTCACGCCCGACAACCTGGCCGACTTCTCGTACTACCTGGAGGGCTGATGACCGACGTCACCACCGGCGACCTGCTCGTCGAACTCGAGGGCATCCGCAAGTCGTACGGCGCCGTCGACGTCCTGCGCGGCGTCGACCTGCGCCTCGCGCGCGGCGAGGTGCTCGGCCTGGTCGGCGACAACGGCGCCGGCAAGTCCACCCTCATGAAGGTGCTCGCCGGTTCGGTCCAGCACGACGGCGGCCGCATCAGCATCAAGGGCAAGGAGGTGCGGTTCCAGTCCCCGAGCGACGCCCAGGCCGAGGACATCGGCATCGTCTACCAGGACCTGGCCCTCTGCGACAGCCTCAACGTCGCCGCCAACCTGTTCCTCGGCCGCGAGCCTCGGGTCGGGCCCTTCCTCAAGGTCGGGGCGATGCACGCCGAGGCCACGGCCGTGCTCAAGGAGTTCGGCGTCCGCGTCACGTCCACGCACCAGCTGATCTCGCAGCTGTCGGGTGGTCAGCGCCAGTCCGTCGCCATCGCGCGCGCCGCGTCGGTCGACCCCGACGTGCTGATCCTCGACGAGCCGACCGCCGCCCTCGCCGTCACCGAGGTCGAGTCGGTGCTGCGCCTCATCAAGGAGGTCGCGGCCCGAGGGGTCGGCGTCATCCTGATCACCCACCGGCTGCAGGACCTCTTCCGGGTCTGCGACCGCATCACCGTCATGTACGAGGGGCGCAGCGTCGACGACGCCCGCATCGACGACCTCACCATCGAGTCGCTCGTCGACATGATCACCCGTGAAGGGAGCGCTGCCGCATGACCGCGACGACCTCTGACCCCACCCGCACCGACGGCCCCGAGCCGGGTCGCGGACACGGCTCCACCGACGTGCGCGAGCGCCGCTGGGAAGCCCTGCAACGCGTCAACAAGTCCACCCTGCTGATGCTCGTCGTGACGCTGGTCGTCATCGTCGTCTTCTCGGTGGCGACCCCGACCTTCCTCACCGGCACGAACCTGCGGAACGTCGCCGTGCAGGTCGCCCCCGCGGCGATCGTGGCCGTCGCGATGACCTTCGTCATCACGGCGGGCATGATCGACCTCTCGGTCGGGTCGACGCTCGCCCTCGTCTCGGTGATCGGGGCGGTCCTGCTGCGGGCCGGTCTCGAGTCGGTGCTGGTGATCGTCATCTGCCTGGCCGTCGGAGCCTTCTGCGGGTTGGTCAACGGCTGGTTCTCGAGTTACCAGGGCATCCCGTCGTTCATCGTCACGTTGGCCACCATGTCGATCGTGCGGGGCGTCGCCCTGCTGATCACGAAGGGCTACTCGATCGCCATCGGCTCGGGGCTGATCTTCGCCCAGGTCGGGCAGGGCCGGCTGTTCGGGCTCGGGTACCCCGCCTGGCTCGCGCTGATCATCGTCGGCGTCGGCATCGTGGGGCTGCAGCGCATGCGGTTCGGCCAGTACATCACCGGCATCGGCTCGAACGAGGAGTCGGTCCGCCGGGCGGGCGTCGACACCCGCTTCGTCAAGATGATGGCCCTCGTGCTCAGCGGCACGGCGGCCGGCGCGGCCGGCATCATCACCGCGGCCCGACTGGGGTCGGGCGACGCCAACTCGGGCGTCGACTTCGCCATGACGGTGATCACCGCCGTCGTCATCGGCGGCACGAACCTGCTCGGCGGCAAGGGCAGCGTCATCGGCACGGCGATCGGGGCGATCCTGACCGGCGTCATCACCAACGGCCTCACGCTGCTCGGCCTGAGCCCCTACATCGTGCCCATCGTGACCGGCAGCCTCCTGATCATCGTCATCTGGATCAACCTGCGCGGCGGCTCGTTCACCGACCTGGTGCGCAAGCGGGTGACCCGATGAGCCGCGTCGGAGGGTTCGGCGTCGAGACGACCACCGTCGTCGACGTGCAGACGGTCACCGGTCCCGTGCCGAGCGACCGCCTCGGCTACACGCTGCCGCACGAGCACCTGATCAACAGCATCGAGGAGGGCGGGCTCGAACCCGATCCCGACTTCCCCGAGCTGTTCGACGCCCCGGTCACTACCGAGATCGCCTGGTTGCTGCGCGACCGTCCGCTCGCCTGCCGCGACAACTGCGTGCTCGACGGCGACGACGACGCGGTCGACGAGCTCGTGGCGTTCCGCGAGCTCGGCGGCAGCACGGTCGTCGAGCTGACCTCGGACGGACAGGGGCGCGACCCCCGCCGTCTCGCCGAGATCTCGCGCCGCAGCGGGGTCACCGTCGTCACCGGCGGCGGCTGGTACCTCGAGCGGTTCCACCCCGAGGCCACGGGCCGCGACACCGTCGACGACCTGGCCTCCCGCCTGGTCGCGCAGTACCGGGCCGACCCGGCCGAGACCGGGGTGCCCCGGTCGGGCGTGATCGGCGAGATCGGCGTCTCGCCCGGCTTCACCGAGCGGGAGGAGCGTTCGCTGCGCGCGGCCTGCCGCCTGCAACGCGAGACCGGCCTGCCGATGTTCGTGCACCTGCCCGGCTTCGTCCGGCACGGCGGCCGCGTGCTCGACGTCGTGCTGCGCGACGAGGGCGTCCACCCCACGGCGGTCGTCCTCTGCCACATGGACCCGTCCGGCAGCGACCCCGACTACCAGCGCAGCCTCGCCGAGCGCGGGGTCTGGCTCGAGTTCGACATGATCGGCATGCCGTACCGCTTCTCCCTCCCCGGCGAAGGACAGTCTCCGTCGCCGGTCGAGACGGCCACGGCCATCGCCCGCCTGGCCTCGGCCGGGTTCGGCCGCCGTCTGCTCTTCAGCCACGACCTCTTCCTCAAGAGCATGTTGCGCAAGCACGGCGGCAACGGCCTCTCGTACGTCCCCGCGGTGTTCCTCGACCGGCTGACCGACCTCGGCGTCGACGCCGAGATCGTGCACGGCGTCGGCACCCGCAACGTCCGCGACCTCTTCGAGGGCGCCGCCCTGACCCGCTGAGGGGCGACGACGCGGCACCGAGCCGCTCGCGCCTCCTCGTCCCGAACCGTCCCGTCACCACCGGAAGGCCCCACCATGTCCCGCATCCTCATCGCCGGCGAGAGCTGGATCACCGCGACCACCCACACCAAGGGCGTCGACGAGTTCACCGCCCACTCGTACACCGAAGGCGTCGCGCAGCTGCGCACGGCCCTGCAGGCCGGCGGCCACGAGGTCGTCCACCTGCCCGCCCACCTCGTCGCCACCGACTTCCCCGAGACGCAGGAGGCGCTGGACGCCTACGACGTCGTGGTGCTGTCCGACATCGGCGTCAACTCGCTGCAGCTCGCGCCCGCCGTCTTCGAGAAGAGCATCCCGGGTCGGGACCGCGTCCGCGAGCTCGCCCGCTGGGTCGAGGCCGGAGGCGCGCTGCTGATGATCGGCGGCTACCTGTCGTTCTCGGGCTGGCAGGGTCGTGCGGGCTACGCCCGCACCGAGATCGCCGACGTGCTGCCGGTCGAGATGCTGATCGGGGACGACCGCGTCGAGCGCCCGGCCGGCGTCGTCGCCACCGTGCTCGACGCCGAGCACCCCGCCCTCGGCGGCGCGGGCACCGAGTGGCCGCTGCTGCTCGGCTACAACCGCACCGTCGTGAAGCCGGGCGCGGTCGAGCTCGCCCGCCTCGACGGCGACCCGCTCGTCGTCGTCGGCGAGGCCGGTGCGGGGCGCACGGCGGTCTTCACGAGCGACTGCTCGCCGCACTGGGCGCCCCCGGCGTTCTGCGAGGAGTGGGACGGCTACGCCCGGGTGTTCAACGGCATCGTGTCGTGGCTGACCGGCCGCTGACGGTGGCGGGCACGACCCGGCCCGAGGGCGTCGGCACGGGACGGGCGGGGGCGCTGGTCGCCCGCTGCTCGGCCGAGCTCGACGCCTCGGCGTCGGTCCCGCTGCTGGCCCGGATGGCCGACGGCACGCTCGACGACCCCGCCTTCGGTCGCTACCTCGCGATCGAGCAGGCGTTCGTCCGGACGGCGGCCCGACTCGCGGGCTACTGCCTCTGGCAGCAGCCCGAGTGGTCCCGCGCCGAGCGCCACGCCGAGGCCGTCGCCGACCTCGTCGGTCCGCAGAGCCGGTACTTCGAGCGGTTGCTCTCGACGCGACCGGTCGACGACGCGACCTCGACCGAACTGCTGCGCCGCGCCTCCGTCCTCGAGGGGGCGGTGACGGCGGCACTCGCCGAGGGCGGCTACGCCGGGGTCGTCACCAGCCTCGCCGCGGCCGAGACGCTCTACCTGCGGTGGTGCACGCGGGCGGCCGAGCGTGGCGTGCCCCGACCGGGCGACGTGCAACGGTGGATCGAGCTGCACGTCTCCGACGGCTTCCGCGCCCAGGTGGCCTTCTTGCACCAGCTGGTCGACGAGCTGCCCGCCGACGTGACCGACGCCCGGCTGGACGCCTGGTTCGTCGGCATGCTGCACGCCGAGGACGCGTTCCACGCGAGCGCCCTCGTCGAGGTGGCGGCGTGACCGGCCCGGCCCTCGACCCGGCCGCCGGCTCGGTCACCCCGGTCGGCCCGGTCGCGGTCGACCTGCGCGCCGTCGAGGCCCGCCTCGCCGCGGCCGGCATCGCCTCCGAACGGGTGGCCGTCGGACCCGACGCCGTCGTGGTCGTCTCGTCCTACGGCGGCCGCGTCTACGGCCCCTTCTTCGCCGAGGGCGAGGCCGAGAACTGGCTGCCCGACGCGTTCGCCGACGACGACGCGTTCGGCGCGTTGGTCGGCTCCGGCGACTGGAACGTCGGCGGCGACCGGGTCTGGATCGGACCCGAGATCGCCTACATGATCCGCGACCGCAGCGACTACTGGGGCAGCTACGAGATGCCGCCGTCGCTCGACCCCGGCCGCCACGACCTCGGCCGCACGGGCGACCGCGTGACGCTGTCGCGGGTCGCCGAGCTCGAGGCGTTCGCGGAGCCGACCGGGCTCGTGCGGGCCGACCTGACGCTCGTCGTGCGGCCGGCGGCCCACCCGCTGCGACACCTGCGCGGGGCGTCGGCCGGGGGCCCCGGCGGCGCACCGCTCGTCGACGCCGTCGAGTACGGCGGCTACGTGACGGAGGTGCGGCTCGGCATCACCTCGGACGGCGCGCACGAGGCCGAGTCGTGGATGCTCGACCAGGTGCGGGCGGGCGGCACGGCGTTCGTCGCGGCCGTGCCCGACACCCAGGTGACCGACTACTACGAGCCGGTCGGCGAGCTGCTCGCCGAGGTGCCCGGCGGCGTCGCCGTGTCGCTGACCGGTGCCGACCGCTTCAAGATCGGATTCGCGGCACCGCACGTCACCGGACGCGTCGGGTACGTGCGCGCGGTCGGCGACCCGGCCGACGACCGTGCCGTGCTGTTCGTGCGCGGCAGCCACAGCGACCCGTCGGCCGAGTACTCGGAGGAGCCCGACCCGTCCCCGGGGGTCCGGGGCGACTCGCTGCACCTGTACGACGACGACGGCGGGCTCGGCGGGTTCGCCGAGATCGAGGCCCGGGGCACGCCCGTCCTCGGCCCGCGACCCGAGGCGGTCACCGACCGGTTCGCCAGCTGGTGGTTCCGGGGGAGGACGGACGACGTCGCCCGCGTGGCCCAGCACCTGCTCGGGGTGCCCGCCACGACGGTGGCGCAGGCCGCCCGGGGGGCCGCGCCGCGCCTCCTCGGTCCGTCGGCCGCGTCGTCGACCGCCACCACGTCCCCGTCCCCGTCCCCGTCACCCACCCCAGAGCCGTCCCCGAGAGGCACGACATGACCCACGACACCGACCCGGCCGCGGCGCAGCGCGCGGAACGCGCCTACGACGACCTCGTCGCCCTGGTCCAGCACGGCCCGCGGTTCCACGGCACCGCCGGGATCGCGGCCGCGGCCGACTGGCTCGAGCAGCGATTGACCGCGGTCGGGTGGCCGGTCGCCCGGCAGCCCGTGACGCTGCCCGGCTGGCAGCCGGGCACCGTGCACCGGGTCGCGGTGCAGCAGCCGATCGCCCGTGAGCTGCCCGCCTGGCCGATGCTCTGGAGCGGATCGACCGGCGGTGCGCGCCGGGGCACGGTCGAGGCCGTCGGCCCGCAGGGGCTCTGGGGCGACTCGATGGTCTGGCAGAAGTTCGTCGTGCGGGCGGACGACGGCGACGTCGTGGCCTACCTGCACGCGCGGGACGACGGACCCGCCGCACCGCAGCCGCTGCCCTCCGGGTCGGACCACGACGTGGCCCACCTCGCGATCGGCCGCGTCGACGGTCTGCAGCTGACCGAGTGGATCGCCGACGGCAAGCCCGTCGAGGTCGAGATCGAGGCCGACGGCGGCCCGGTCGACGCCGCGACCAGCGACAACCTGGTCGTCGACGTGCCCGGCACGGGCGACGGGTCGGTGCTGCTCTGCGCGCACTACGACACGTTCTTCAACACGGTCGGCGCCTACGACAACGGCAGCGGCACGATCGCCCTGCTGCAGCTGGCCGAGCGGTGGGCGGCGGCCCGGCCGGTCGCGTCGGTCCGCCTCGTCTTCTTCACCGCCGAGGAGTGGCACCTGGGCGGGTCCCGGCACTTCGTCGACAGCGCCTCGTCCGACGAACTCGACGCCATCGACTACGTGCTCAACGTCGACGGGCTCGGGCGCGGAAATTTCGTGGAGGCGTTCGGCGCCCCCGAGGCGTTCTCGACGGCGTTCCGCGGGGCGCTGCTGGAGCACGCCGCGGCCACCCGGCCCGACCTCGAGCTGGTCACCCGGTTCCCGCCGACGACCGGCACCGACGACGCGTCGTTCTACCGGGCGGGCGTGCCCAGCGCGTTCCTGACCTTCAACGACCTGCACCGCCTGCACCAGCCCGACGACGAACCGAACCGCGGCATCGCGGCGAACGTCGCGTGGACCGTGCCGCTCGTCGAGCACCTCGTGGCGACCCTGGCGCGACCGACGCGGGCCGCGCCTCCCGGGGTGTTGTAGACCGGCCGGCACGGCACCTCGTGGCGTCCCGGCGTGCCCGCGTGCCCGGGCGGCGGGCGACGGGTGCCGGGTGCCGGGCTCAGGCCACCGGCTCGGCGAAGACGATCCGGTTCTGGTCGTAGTGGCCTGAGCCGCGGTCGAAGACGCCGCCGCAGGTGATCAGCCGCAGCTGGTCGGTCGGCTGCGCCCCGAAGACCCGGGCGGTCGGGAACTCCGCCTTCGGCGCGTCGACGACCTCGGTGACGGCGTAGCCGACGACGTCCCCGTCGACCGTGGTCACGTCGACCCGGTCGCCGACGACGAGTTCGTCGAGGCGGGCGAAGACCGCGGGGCCCGACGCCGAGTCGACGTGGGCGGCGATCACGGTCGGCCCGCGCCCGCCGGGTCGGCCCCCGCCGGTGAACCACCCGACGTCGTCCGCGTCCACGGGTACCTCCATGCCACCGTCGTCGGCGATGCCGAGATCGATCAGCGGGGCGTCCAGCCCGATGGCCGGCACCGAGACGGCCGCCGGAGCGACGCCCTCGCCGACCACCTCGCCGCTGCCGTCGACCCCGCCGCCGTCGACCCCGCCCACCGCAGGAGGTGCGGTGCCCGTCGCCGACGGAGCCGCGGTCGCCGAGGG
>NZ_JACYNS010000047.1:0-20074 GCF_014839405.1 Frigoribacterium sp. CFBP 13605
GCCAGCGACGCCGACCAGGCGGCCCGGGTTGCCGGAGCCCCCGCCTGCAGGGCGTCCTCGGCCTCGTCGGCCGACGCCAGCAACGCCGCGATGCCCGCACGCTCGGCCGGCACCGGCGTCGTGATGCGCACCCGGGCGACGGGCAGGTCGATCGCGGGGTCGGGCACCTCGACGGTGACCTCGTAGTGCTTGCGGGCGAAGAAGCCGCCGACTCCCCCGACGGTCACCTTCTGTGCCGCGACGATGCGCGCCGAGGCCCCGTGGGTCGCCCGCACCTCGCGGCGCAGCCCGTCGAGCGTCTCGCCGGTCATGACGATCGTGGTCGGCATCTCAGGCCACGATCGAGTCGGTCGCGCGGACGACGCCGACGGTCTCGATGGTCGAGCCGGCGGCGGTGGCCTCCTGGTACGACAGCACCGGCAGGCCGTTCTGCTGCGCCGACACGAGTCGGTGGATGGCCGGTCGCAACGCCGGGGCGCAGACCAGCACCGCGCTGAGACCCTGCGCCTCGACCGACTGCACGGCCTCGCGCAGCGACCCGAGCACCTGCTCGACCCGGTGCCCGTCGAGCAGGATCTGCGTCCCTTGGTCGCTCGGTCGGAGCCCCTCGAGCATCGACTGCTCGAGGGTCGGGTCGATCATGATGACCCGCAGCACGCGGCCGTCGAGGTACTGCGCCGTGAGCGCGGGGCCCAGGGAGGCGCGGGCCGCCTCGACGAGTCCCTCCGGGTCGGTCGACACCTTCGCGCGCAACGTCAGCCCCTCACAGATCCGCGCGAGGTCGTTGATCGGGATGCGCTCCGACAGCAGGCCCTGGAGGACGCGCTGCAGCTCGGCGAGCGACAGCATGTTCGGCACGAGGTCGTCGACGGCCGGGGCGTTGACCTGCTTGACGCCCTCGGTCAGCACGCGGACGTCCTCGCGGGTCAGCAGTCGGGCGGCGTTGTCGGCGATGATCGACGACAGGTGCGTGACGAGCACCGAGACGCGGTCGATCACCGTGGCGCCGGTCATCTCGGCGCTGTGGCGCATCTCGGCGGGCACCCACTTGCCGGCGAGGCCGAAGACCGGCTCGACCGTGGCGGTGCCGGGCAGGCCGTCGAGCGCGTCGCCGAGGGCCAGCACGGAGCGGGCCGGCGCCTGACCGCGACCGGCCTCGACGCCCGCGATGCGGATCGAGTAGGTGGCCGGCGGCAGGTCGACGCTGTCCCGGGTGCGGACGGGCGGCACGACGATGCCGAGGTCGACAGCGATCTTGCGACGCAGGGCCTTGACCCGGCCGAGCAGGTCGTCCGACGCTCCCCCGACCATGTCGACGAGGTCGGGCGCGAGCAGGATCTCGAGCGCGTGCACCCGCATCTGCTCGAGCAGGTCGTCGGTCGTGTCGGTGGGGGCGACGACCGCCGCCTGCTGCTCCGCGAGGGCCGCGCGCGCCTCCTCGGCCTTGGCGGCCACGCCGAGCCGGTAGGCGACGAGCAGCAGCGCCCCACCGATCAGCAGGAACGCGACGATCGGCATGCCGGGGATGAAGCCCATGCCGATGGCGGCGGTCCCGGCCACGGCGAGCGCGATGCGCGACTGGCCGAGCTGCGACGCGGCCTGCGCGCCCATCTCGGTGTCGGCGCCCGAGCGGGTGACGATCATGCCGGTCGAGACGGCCATCAGCAGGGCGGGGATCTGCGTGGTCAGGCCGTCGCCGATGGTGAGCAGTCCGTAGTGCGAGAGGGCGTCGCCGATGGCCATGCCGTTCTGCAGCGCGCCGATCGCGATGCCGCCGACCAGGTTGATGATGATGATGATGATGCCGGCGATCGCGTCACCCTTGACGAACTTCGACGCACCGTCCATGGCGCCGTAGAAGTCGGCCTCGGCGCTGACGTCGGCGCGACGCTGCTTGGCGACCTCGTCGGTGATGAGGCCCGCGTTGAGGTCGGCGTCGATGGCCATCTGCTTGCCCGGCATGGCGTCGAGGGTGAACCGGGCGCCCACCTCGGCGACGCGCTCGGCACCCTTGGTCACGACCACGAACTGGATCACGACGAGGATCAGGAAGATCACCGAGCCGATGATGATCGAGCCGCTCACGGCGACGTGCCCGAACGCGGCGATGACGTCGCCGGCGAAGCCGTCGCCGAGCACGAGGCGCGTCGAGGCCACGTTGAGCCCGAGGCGGAAGAGCGTCGCCACGAGCAGCAGCGACGGGAAGACCGAGAAGTCGAGCGGCTTCTTGACGAAGAGCGTCGTCAGCAGGATCACCAGCGCCAACAGGATGTTGAGGATGATCAGCACGTCGAGCATCGGCGCGGGCACCGGCACGACGAGCAGCAGCACGATGCCGACGATGCCGACCGGGACGGCGAGCTTGGGCAGGGTGGACTTCATCGGGTGCCTCCAGGGGTGGCGGGGCGGACGGAGCGGGAGAGCGCAGGAGGCGCGGTGCGGGACGGTGCGGAGGTCGCGCCGGTCGTGCCCGTCGCGCTGGTCGCGGCCTCGCGGGCGATGCGGAGGCGGCGGGGCACGGCGTCGGCCTCGAGCGACTCGGGAGCCAGGACGCCGGCCACCTCGTCGGCCGTGGTGACGCGGGGCGGCGTGTGCGTGCCCTTCAGCGTGCCGCGGGCCTTGAGCGCCATGACGAAGGTGAGCACCCGGGCGACCGGCGTGTAGAGGTCGACGGGGATCTCCTCGCCCAGGCCGCAGGCGGCGTGGAGGGCTCGGGTCAGCGGGACGTCGACGACGAGCGGGACGCCGTCGGCGGTGGCCTGCTCGCGGATGCGGGCGGCGACCGTGCCGGCGCCCTTCGCGACGACGCGGGGAGCCGACTTGCCGGGTTCGTACTTGACGGCCACGGCGTAGTCGGTCGGGTTCACCATGACGACGTCGGCGTCGGCGATGGCCCCGATCATGCGGTTGCGGCTCATCGCGAGCTGACGGGAACGCCGCTGCGACTTGACCAGGGGGTCGCCGTCGCTCGACTTGTTCTCGTCCTTAACCTCTTTCTTGGTCATGCGGGTCTTCTTGCGGTTGCGGCGCATGACGACGAACACGTCGGCGAAGGCGAGCAGCAGGCCGGCCGCGATCGCGGCCTTGATCAGGATGCCGGTGCCGGCCTTGGCCTCCTCGAGCACGGCGGAGACGCTGAGGCCGCCGCCGCTCATGAGCACGGGCATCAGGCCCTGGATCGCGAACCAGAGCACGAGGCCGACGACGGTCGTCTTGATCAACGCCTTCGCGCCGTTCCAGAGCGCCTGCGTGCCGAAGGTGTTCTTGAGGCCGTTGAGCAGGTTGAACTGCTCGTAGTTGCCGGTCATGCGCTTGATGTGCACGCCGCCCTGCACGATCGCGGTCGCGAGGACGGCCACGCCGACGACGGCCAGCATGGGCCCGATCGTGGCCCCCATCGAACCCGCGCCCTGCATCAGCTCGGTGACCACGGTCGCCGAGTCGGGGTGCGTGATGGCCTGGCGGATCGAGAACATCTGGTCGACGCCCGCCGAGGAGGCGCGCTCGATGGTCGAGGGGATCATCACGGCGGCGGCGCCGACGCCCACCCAGGCGCTGAGGTCCTGCGACCGGGACAGCTGGCCCTTCGAGTGGACCTCTTTCATCCGCTTCTCGGTCGCGGCCTCGGAGCGCTCGCCGGAGTCGTCCGCCATGTCAGCCCACCCCCAGCAGCATGTCGGCGGCGTCGCCGGTCAACGAGGCCACGACGCCGGGCAGGGCGAGGAAGACGCCGCCGGCCAGCATGACCGTCATGAGGATCTTGAGCGGGAAGCCCATCGCGTAGGCGTTGAGGGCCGGCGCGACGCGGGAGAGCAGTCCGAGGCCGACGTCGGCGAGGAACAGCACGACGCAGAGCGGCCCGGCGATCTGGATGGTCGAGAGGAAGAGCTGGCTGACGCCGGTCGTCAGCAGCTCCACCGGACGCGAGAGGTCCATGCCGAGGCCGAGCGGCACGGCGTCGAACGATCGCGTGAGGCCGCCGATGATCAGCTGGTAGCCCCCGGTCGCGAACATCAGGGCGAGCGCGGTCATCTGGAACAACCGGGTGAACTGCGCGCCGTTGACCATCGACTGCGGGTCGAACGCCTGGGCGAGCGTGAAGCCGCCGAAGAGGTCGATCAGGCTGCCGGCCGCCTGCACCGCGGCGAAGGCGACGAACACCAGGAAGCCCAGCACGGCGCCGACGACGAGCTCGAGCACGAGGGCCATGACGAACGGTCCCGTCTCGAGGGACACGTAGCCGGGGGCGACGCGGGGCGCGACGGCGAGCGCGAGCCCGATGCCGAGCATGGCCTTCACCCTCGCCGGGAAGGCCCGGTACGAGAACGGAGGCGCGATCACGAGGAACGCGGTCATGCGCACGGCGGCGAGGAGGGTGGCCTCGAGCCAGCTGAGGTCGAACGACACGGTGCGTCCCTACCCGCCGCTGAGCAGCTGGGGGATGCGGTCGAACACCATGGTCGTGAACGACACCATCTCGCTGATCATCCAGTGTCCGGTGACGATGAGCGCGATGCCGACGGCGACGGCCTTCGGCACGAACGAGAGGGTGACCTCCTGGATCTGCGTGATCGACTGCAGCAGCGAGATCGCGAAACCGACGACGAGCGAGGTGATCAGCACGGGCGCGGCGAGCTTGCCCGTGATGATCAGGGCCTGCATCGAGAGGTCGAGGACGGCGTTGGAATCCATCAGGCACCCACCTGGTAACTCTCGATGAGGCTCTTGATGATGAGGCCCCAGCCGTCGACGAGGACGAACAGCAGGATCTTGAACGGCAGCGAGATCATCACCGGCGGCAGCATCATCATGCCCATCGACATGAGCGCGGCGCTGACGACGAGGTCGATGACGAGGAAGGGGATGAAGATCACGAAGCCGATGATGAACGCGGCGCGCAGCTCGCTGATCATGAAGGACGGGATGAGCGTCAGCATGGGCACGTCGGCCTGGCTGTCGGGGTTCGGCTGGTTCGCCGACCGGGTCATCAGCGCGAGGTCCTCTTCGCGGGTGTGGGCGAGCATGAACTCCCGCAACGGCGCGATGCCGGCGTCGATCGCGCCCTGCAGGTCGAGGCGGCCGTCGAGGTAGGGCTGCACGGCGTCCGTGTTGATGTGGGTCAGGATCGGAGCCATGATGAACAGGCTCAGGAACAGGGCCAGCCCTGCGAGCACCTGGTTCGGCGGGATCGACGGCAGCGCGAGCGCGTTCCGCGTCATCGCGAGCACCACGAAGATCTTCGTGAACGACGTCATCATCAGCAGCAGCGCGGGCGCCACGCTCAGCAGCGTGATGCCGATCAGGGTGACGACGGCCTGGCTGGGCGCACCGTCGGGGCCGTTGATGCCGATGCTCAGGCCGCCCGAGCCGGTGCCGTCCGACGTGGTCTGGTCGGTGTCGGTGAAGTCGGTGGGGGTCGTGCCGGTGGTGGCGTCGGTGCCGTCCGTGGCCGGGGCGGTGGGAGCGGTGGGGGCCGTCGGCGAGACGGGGGCCGCGTTCGCCTGCTGACCGATCAGCATGACGAGGGCGGACGCCACGACGAGCGCGAGCAGCGTGACGACGACGGCCCGGGCGAAGCGCGTGTCGGCGAAGCGCACGGGTGCGGCCACCACGGAGCGGCCGAGGGGGGCCCCGTGCAGGCCGTCCCGCAGCGTCGGGCGGGCGAGGCGACGCAGGGCGGACGCGAAGGAGGGGCGGGTCGGGGACACGGACGACCGGCGGCCGGTCATCCGGCTCGTCCGCTGCGCAGGGCCGCGGCCGCCTGACGCCAGGTGTCGGGTGCGAGGATCGAACCCTCGATCGACTTGGCGGTGCGACCGCGACGACGGGCGTCGAGGTCACGAGGACGCGAGACGGCGGCACGGCGGGCGGCACCGCGAGGGCGCAGCAACTCGACGGGGGTCGCGTCGGCGGGGGTCGCGTCGGCCGGGCGGGCGGGCAGCTCGTCGCGGGCCGCGGCGCCCTCGGCGGAGAGGACGGACGCGAACGCGACGGGGGCGATCGACGTGACCCGCGCCTCCTGCGTGACGGACTCGGTCGCGGACTCCTCGGGCTCGGGGACCAGCGTCAGGGCGCCGACGTCGACGGGACGGTCGGCGGCCGCCAGGACGGTCACGGACGACTCGGTGACGCCGAGCACGAGACGCTCGCCCTCGACGTCGACCACCACGACGCTGGCCTTCGCGCCGACGCCCTGACGGGCGACGACCGAGACCTGCGACGTGGCACGGGAGCCCGCACGACCGCCCTTCACCAGGCGCTTCTGCAGCACCCAGAGCAGGGCGAGGACGACGCCCAACGAGAGGACGACCCGCAGGCCGACGACGACGGTGTCCACGATCAGGCGATGCCGTCGGCGACGTCGAGGATCTTGGTGATGCGGACGGCGTAGTCCTGGTCGACCACGACGACCTCGCCGTGCGCGATCAGGCGACCGTTGAGCAGGACGTCCGCGGGGGCGCCGGCCGAGCGGTCGAGTTCGATGACGGCACCGGGCTCGAGGCCCAGGACGTCGCGGACCGACATGCGGGTGCGGCCGATCTCGACCGTCAGGGCCATCTCGACGTTGTTGATGCGACCGAGGTTGCCGGTCGACACCGCGCCCACGGTCGGCGCCACGGGCGACGAGCCGCCGATCGTGCCGGTCTCGCGGAGGCGCAGGGCGAACCAGCCGGCGGGCTGACCCGCGGCCGTCAGCTCGAAGACGACCGTCTCGGGGTCGGTCAGGAGCGCGTCGGCCGACTCGCGACGGCTCTCGCCGAGCACGCCGGTGCCGAGCACGCCCGTCGCGGCCTCGAGCGCGGGACGCAGGACGTCCGAGACCGAGACCATCGGGTTGTCGGTGCCCGCGGCGGCGGCGAGCTGGTCCATGTCGGCCAGCAGGACCGCGGTGTCGGCCGAGACCGACCCGACGAACGACGTGACCACGACGGACGGGCCCGCGAGGCGGAGGCCGTGCGCGGAGGCCGGGTCGACGGCCACGGCACGCAGGGGCGTGGGCGTCGGCAGCTGGGCGACCAGCGCCTCGACCGCCGCGGTGTGCAGGGTGATGGTCGTGCCGGTCATGAGGTTCCTTCTTCGGTGCCGGTCAGGGAGGTGGAGACGACGATGCCGGCCAGGCGGGAGCCGGCGGCTCCGACGGCGGCACGGCCGACGGGCTGGCCGTCGACGCTGATCTCGAGCGGGCGGTGCTGCGGGTGGGGAAGCGGCAGCAGGTCGCCGACGGCCAGCCCGAGCACGACGCTCGGCAGCACCGCGGCGGGGGCGAAGGTCAGCGAGACGCCGACCGGCACCGAGGCCAGCTGGGCGCCGAGCAGGTCGCGGGCGTCGGCGGCGTCGATCGTCGGGTTGGACTCGCCCAGCTGCGACAGCAGGACGTCGGCGGGGATCGCGACCGTGCCGGGCGCGACGCGCTCGCCGACTCGGATCTCGAACGAGGCGACGATCATCAGGTCGGACTTCTGGGCGGCCTGGGCGAACTGCGAGTTGTACTGGAACCCGCCGACGCTGATCGGGTCGGCGAGCATGGTGCCGAACGAGTAGCGGAGGTCGTCGAGGGCGTCGTCCATCAGGCGGCGCACGAGGGCCTGCTCGATGGGCGTGAAGGTTCGCTCGGGCAGCGTGGCGGGCTTGACGGCGCCGAGCATGTGGCTGACCCAGGTGAGCGCGGCGGACGACGGGAACTGGATGACGGCCTTCGCCGAGACGCCCTCGAGGGTGCAGAGCACCATGGCGGTGGTCGGCGGCAGGGACGAGGCGTACTCGTCGTAGGTGAGCATCTGCACCTGGTCGCAGGTCACCTGCGAGAGCACCCGGACCTTGGCGGTGAGCTGGGTGCCCCACTGCCGCGCGAAGGTGTCGAAGGCGAGCTCGAGGACGCGCGAGTGCTCACGGGCGAGGGTCGTCGGACGGCGGAAGTCGTAGACCTCGACGGTCTTCTGCGGGCGCGTCGACGAGCCGACCGTCGAGGTCGGTGCGCTGCTGCCCGTCGGGGCGTCGAGGAGTGTCACGGACGGAGCTATCGGCCCGCCCCACCTGGGCGTTAGCCCAGGATCGGTCGTACCCCCCGGACTGGGTTGCCGTCGTCGTGCTGCGGCGCGGGGTCGCGCTCCCGGGCCGGAGGGGCCCGTCGGGGGTCAGTGGCCCGAGGACTCCTCCTTCTTCTCCGTCTTCTTCTCGGTCTTCGTCTCGGTCTTCGTCTCGACCGCGGCGTCCGCCGTCGACGCGTCACCCGACTCGGCCGTGGTCGAGGTGTCGGCCGCCTGCTGGACGGTGGGGTTGCGACCGTCGGTCACCGCGCCTCCTGCGGCGGCGGCGGCCTGCTCGAGCTGCGGCAGCAGCGCGCTCACCGTGTCGGACTGGTTCGACAGGACGACGATGTCGACCCGGCGGTTCGACGCGAGGTCGGCGTCGGTCGTGCCGGTGCTGAGCGGACGCGACGAGCCGAAGCCGACCGACTGGATGTGGTCCGCACCCACGCCGCCCCGCTCGACGAGGTCGCGCAGCACCTGGGTGGCGCGGGCGGAGGAGAGCTCCCAGTTGGTCGCGAAGGGCGCGGTCGAGCTGCGCTGGTCGGCGTGGCCCTCGACCGAGACGTCGTGACCCGAGGTCTTCAGCACCGGCCCGATGGCGTTCATGACGTTCACGGCCGTGCCGCTGAGGTCGGCGCTGTTCGTGCCGAAGAAGGTCTCGGAGCCGATCAGGCGGACGGTCAGGCCCCGGGCGTCGACGGCGAACTCGACGTCGGCACTGAGCCCCGAGCCCTCGAGGTTCGCGGCGATCGCGGCCTTGATGGCGGTGAGGTCGTCCAGTTCGCCCTGGGCCGCGACCGTGGCGGCGGCGGCCTGCTCGGCGGTCTGGGCCTCCCCCGAGGCGGCGGCCTTGCTCAGGTCGGTCTCGTCGCCCGACGAGTAGCCCTTCCCCTCTTTCGTCACGTCGGCGGCGTTCACGACGGTGCCCGAGGCCGTGTCGACCTTGCCCACGTCGGTCTGGCCGAAGCCGGTCGCGAGCGAGTTGCGCAGGGCGATGTACTTGTCCTGGTCGACGTTCGACATGGCGAACAGCACGATGAACATGCACATCAACACGGTGATCATGTCCATGTACGAGGCCATCCAGCGCTCGTCGGGGTGCTCGTCCTCGGCGTGCCCCTTCTTCTTGCGACCGCCGCGTGCCCCGCTCATGCGGCCAGCCCCTGGTCGTCGCCACCGGTCTTCGCGCCGGCCTTGGCCTTGGCGCCCTTGCCACCCTTGCCGCCCTTGCCGTCGCCGCCGTCGAGCGCGTGCGTCGGCACCATGGCCTTGAGCCGTTCGCCGAGGAGGCGCGGCTGGCTTCCGGCCTGGACCGCCAGCACCCCCTCCATCAGCAGCGTCATGCGCAGCTCGTCGAGGTCGGCCAGCTTCTTGAGGCGCGCGCCGAGCGGCAGCCAGAGGAAGTTCGCCGTGAGCAGGCCCCACAGGGTCGCGACGAACGCCGCGGCGATCATGTGGCCGAGCTCGTCGGGCTCGGCGAGGTTCTCGAGCACGTGGGTGAGGCTGACGACCGTGCCCACGATGCCGACCGTCGGGGCGTACCCGCCGAGGCTCATGAAGAACTTGCTGGCCGTGCGGTCGGCGGCGAGACGGGACTCCATCTCGTCCTCGAGCAGGATGCGCAGCTCCTCGCCGTCGGTGCCGTCGGCGATGTTCTGCAGGGCGCCCTTCATGAACGGGTCGTCGAGCTTCTCGGCCTCCTGCTCGAGCGAGAGCAGGCCCTCGCTGCGGGCCTTCTCGGCGAGCGACACGACGCCGTCGATGACCGACTGCGGAGGGACGACCTTGCCGGTGAAGGCGCGGGAGATCTTCTTGAAGCTGAGGATCGCGTCCTTGATCGTCGTGCCGGCGATGCCGACGCCGATGGTGGCGCCGAAGACGAGGATGATCGGGGCGGGCAACAGCAGCCCGGCGATGCTGACGCCCTCGAGCTGGATCATGCCGAAGAGGGCACCCAGGGCGAGGACGATGCCGATGATCGTTGCGGGATCCACGGTCAGCGTCCCTGCGTGATGTCGGCCGATGCGGCCGGCGCAGCCGGCACGGACGGTGCGGCCGGCAAGGACGGCGCGGTCGGCGCGTGGACGGCGGGAGCCTGCACGGCGGGACGGAACTCGGTGACGCGACCCGCGCCTCCTGCACCCGACGAGCCTCGGACGATGCCGAGCTGCGGACCGGTGGAGGTGCGGTTGCCGAGCGCCTGGGCCGTCGGCGCGGTGGCGGACGGCTCGTCGTAGGCGAGCGAGACGATGCGGGCCCGGTAACGGGCGATCATCTCGATGACCTCGGCCATCGGCTCGGTCACGACGTACTTGGCGCCGTCGACCATGATCAGGACCGTGTCGGGCGTCTCGTGGATGCGCTCGATGAGGTCAGGGTTGACAGCGAATCTGCTGTCGTTGAGTCGCGTGACGACGATCATCGGCCCGTCCTAGGTCTGTGTCTCCTGCCTCCGTCCGTGGGGGCAGGTGTCGCTGCTCGTCCTGAGCGGCTACGGGTGACTATCGGCCGGAGGTGGCGGGGCGTTAGGTGCGGGTCGCGGGCCGATCCGCCCATCTCAGGGGGCACAGGGTTCTCCACAGGCAGGTCGCGGTGGGCCGAACAGTCGGTATGGTGTGTGACATTGCTCATATCAACGAGGGGAAACCGCCGTGGCGCAGTACATGGACATCGATCTGGAGGCGCTGGCCACGTTGGCGCGCGACCTCCAGACCCTGCACACCGACCTGTCGTCGGGCAGCGCCGGCGCCTCCGGTGACGGCGTCGGCTCGCCACGCCTGCAACAGGCCGTCACGGCGTTCGCCGACGACTGGGCGATCGCGCGCGGGCGGATGCTCGAGTCGATCGCGGCGGTCGGCGCCATGGCCGAGGGCGCGGCGAAGACCTTCACGCAGGCCGAGGACGAGCTGGCTGCGGCGCTGACCCCGACCGACACGGCGGGTGCGGCATGAGCCGCCCGTGGGACTGGAGCCCGCTCGACCTGGCGTCCGACCCCGTGCCCGGTGATCCGACCGAGATCCGGTCGTCGGCCACCTCGGCGCGGGCCACGGGCACCTCGATCGAGACCCAGTCGAGGCGGCTGCGTCGATTGGCGAAGGCCGAGGGGTGGGACTCCGAGTCGGGCCGCACCTTCACGACGTCGGCGGAACCGCTCGCCGACGCGATCGACAAGGCGAAGCAGCGCTACCTCGACCTCGCCACGGCGCTGGACACCTACGCGGACGGCCTCGAAGAGCTCCAGCGCCAGGCGGACGCCGCGCGCCTCGACGCCGACGAGGCGAAGGAGGCGCGGCGCACGGCCGACAAGTACGTCGTCCCCGGCGAGACCGACCCGTTCGAGATCGACCGGCAAGAGGCCGCCCGGACGCGGGCCGTCGACCTCGCCGACACCGACCTCGCCGACGCGAAGGCGGTCATCACCCGCCTGGTCGGCACCGGGGGCGACACGGACGGCGAGTACGGCGCCCTCAACGACCAAGCGATCGCGGCCATCCGCCTGGCGGGTGACGACGAGCTGCGCGACACGTGGTGGGACGGGGTGAAGCAGGTGGTGCACGACGCCCGCGGGGTGCTGGGGGCGATCAAGGACCTGCTGAACGCGCTCGGGCCGGTGCTGGCCGTCTTGAGCTTCGTACCGATAATCGGCCCCTTCGCTCTGGGCATCGGAATAGCGGCTGCCGTGCTCCTCCTCGTCATCACCCTTGCTCAGGCCAGTGCGGGCGACGCAACCCCTGCGGACATCGGGACCGAACTCCTCGGCGTCGGCCTCTCGATCGTCGGCTTGGGGGCTGCCAAGGGAGCACTGGTGGCCACATCGGGGATGCGACGATCGATCATCGACTCGGTCAGCGCTCGCGCACTTGCCGGGGTTCCCACCAAGGCCGCAAAACAGGCCCGGCTCGCGGAGCGGCAAGCCGTTGCCGAGCGACTCGACGCGGTGGCGAGGAACCCCCTCGTCACCAGCCTCGACAATCTGCTCCTGGGTGGGGCCGCCGAGATGTTCGCGATGCGCCGCCTGGCCGCGGGTGGGCCGAAGGCACGCGAACTGTTTGCTCCCGGCGTCGTTTCAGCCCTCACGAACGGTTTGCTGGGTGCAGGTCAAAACGTCAAGTCGCTGGTGTCGGCCGGGCAGGACGCAGCCGACATCGCGGCGGGCACCTACTGGACCGAGAAGACGAAAATCCATGTGGGGTCGCTGTGACGTCCGCGGGGTATGCCTTCACGTTTCCGCACGGGTGGGGTCGCCTGAACCTCGCAATCGATCTCGACAGCGAGATCGAGCGATTCCTCGACGGGGTGACATCGCTGAGTCGCCAACGAGACGCGCGAAACACGGTTCTGGCCCGTCGGCGTGCAAAGAACACCTATCTGGCGATTTGTTCGCAGGCAAAGCAGGACGGCGTCCTCGACCTCTTCGTCTTCTCGTCGACCGCCGGGCCATCGATGGGCCCCATGTGCTTGTCCGTCGTGCCCGTGGTGACAAACGAAGCTCGCTCAGGCGTCTCGCTGAATGTCGAGGTCGCTCGTTCCCTCGCCGGGCCAACGAGCCTGGTCAGCACCATGAGCACCAGCCAGGGCGACGTCGCACGAGTCCTGGATCGATGGACGGAAAGCGCCGCACAGTGGGCCAGGACGGCTGAACTCGCGCTTGCACGCCGGGGAATCGCCAGCACGACAGACCTTTCATCCGAGCAACGCCAAGCGCTCGAGGAGCCCCTCGAAACGGCACGAGTTCATTACATCGTTGACGTTCCCGAGCGGCGTGACTGTGTCCTCCTCATGACCTTCATCGCGACGGGTGGAGTCTTTCTCTCGCCGCAACTCGCCCACGCCGATGACATCGTGCGTGCTTTCCGCTGGACAATGCCGGCCAGAACCCGACCTTCGTCGACCTCAGCTGAAAGTAAGGCCGGCTCGTGAGCCGGGCGATGTCGACGCCATTCGTCCTACGGCCACGATGGCGCCACTACGCACGAAACGCCGTCATCTCGGGCGGGTCGACGAGCCTCATCCCGTTCACCGTCCGGGACTCGGCGGTGGGCTGGGCTCTTGCCGCAGTCGTCCTGGTGTTCGTTCTCGGCGGCATCTGCCTCTACATGGTGACCACCCGCGTCGTCTTGCACGACGACGGGTTGAGCTACTCGCGCTTCTTCTTGACTCGACATGTCCCCAGGACTCGTCCGACGGCCGGAATCTTCGCCACTGTGGATGGTCCTCGACCCGTTCTTCGTCTCATCCTGGGACGGGGCAAGCAGCCAATCGTGCGGCTGACGGGTGCCTACTGGGCCACCCCTGACCTGGAACGGATCGCGCGCCACTTTCCCCTCAGGTACTCCAACGGCAATGGCCTGCTGAGCCCAGCAGAAGCAGACGCCCTCGCACCAGGCATGCTGTCGCCCCCACAACGACACCCTTGGGCGACCCTCGTCATCGCCGTTTCCCTGACCATGATCGCCGCGGTCCTTCTTGGCATCATCATCTGGTCGCTCTGGGCTCCCCCTGTCGTCGCGGCGGCGAGTGCATGAGACCCGACCGAGACCTGGAATTGACCATCCATCACTCATCCTTCTGGCGACCACTCTTCGGCGTGGCAGGCCAGGGGCCTCCCGATGACTCGCATCCGCTTGCCGGACTGCGGACGACCTTGGAGGAACAAGGCGCGATAGCCGCGTTCGTGGCCTCCGGGCGTCAGGACTCGGGCCCGGTCGCCTGGGCCGCCCTCTACGTCGCCGAAGACGACCATCCGATAAGAGAAGGCCTGCTGAGGGAGTCCCTCATCGCGAGCTCGACATGCCTGGCGCCACCATCCGTCGCAACCCTCGGAACGCACCTCGGAAGCGCCCACCGAATCCAGGCCATCCGCCTTGTGCCTCTGCAGGGACTCTCGCGCCCCGCCGCCATGGGCCAGGTGACCTGGACGTGGTTGCAGGAGGGCACGTCGACCCGCGTCATCTTGATCGCGGAAGCTCCCTTTCCCCACCCATTCTCCGAGGTCGTCCGCCTCATGGACGAGCTCGCGGAAGGTCTTTCGTGGCATCTCACGAACGACCCTCCGTCAGACACCACCCCAGAGGAAGAAGAACCATGACCAGCAGCCCCCTCCCGCCCGCCATCACCTACCGACCGACGTGGCCGCACTTCTGGGCGAAGGCCAAGGGCCGGGTGTTCCTCGTCCCCCTCGCCTTCCTCGTGTGCATCAACCGGATGGGCGTCTCCGCCCTGCCCTACCTCGTGGCGGGGGTGGTCGTGATGGCCGTGGGCCTGGGGATCTACCTTCGGACGACGACCCTCTCGGTCTCGGGCACGGCGGTCACCCGTCGGCGGTGGGGACGCACGACGACCGTCGCCCTGGACGGCGACCACCAGGGCATCCTCTGCATGCTCAACCAGGGCGTGCAGACGCTCGGATACCTCGCCGTCCGGGACGGCAAGGGCCGCCGACTCGTCCTCACCGAGGCCAACTGGCCCGGAGGACAACTGCTCGAGATCGCCCAGCACGCACGACTCACGATCATGCCGGCCGATCAGGTCTTCTCGGGCAAGAAGGCCGCCGCCATCGTGCCCGGGGTCGTCCCGCTGACGACCCGACGTCCGGTGCTCTGCGCCCTCGTGGCGCTCGCAGGCCTGATCGCCGTCGTCGTGCCGATCGCCATGGTGACGGCCGGCGCGGCCTGATCGCTCCGGGAGGACACCGCCGTCTGGACGAGACACCGCGGCATGCGGCGGCGTCACGTCCACTCGACGGTGCGGCGGGCTGACAAGCGGGCGCGCGGCGCGTCACGTGCACGAAACAGGGGGCTGGCAGGATGTGCCGGTGACCCACGAACCCCTCGACGAGTCGCGCCCCGGCACCACCCCCGCCGCCCGCGCCGACGACGTCACCCGCACCTCCTCCCCCACCCCGACCGCGAGCATGTCCCGCGCCGCGAGCTCCGAGCGGAACGCCGTCGGCAGCGACGACGGGCCCACCCCCGAGTCCTCCCCCGCGGGCCTGCCGGACGCCGCGACCCCGGACGCCGCAGCCCCCGCCCGGCACGGCATCGACGACCCCGCCCTGACCGGCTCGGTCGAGACCGTCGACGTCAACAAACACACGCTCGCCGAGAACGTGATGGGCGTCGTGACCGGTGTCTTCCTCGCCTCGTTCGGGCTCTTCCTGCTCAAGACCAGCGGGGCCGTGTCGGGCGGCACGGCCGGTCTCGCCCTGCTGACGAGCTACGCCACGGGCTGGACCTTCGGCGTGCTGTTCGTCCTCGTCAACGTGCCGTTCTTCGCGCTCGCCGTGTGGAAGAAGGGCTGGCCCTTCACCCTGCGGACGATCCTGACCGTCGTCATGCTGTCCGCCTTCTCGTACCTGCACCCGCTGATGTTCGACATCGACGGGATCGACCCGATCTACGGAACCCTCGCCGGCAACCTGCTCGTCGGCGTCGGCCTGCTCATCCTGTTCCGGCACGGGGCCAGCCTCGGCGGGATCAACATCCTCGCCCTGGTACTGCAGGAACGCGCCGGGCTGCGCGCCGGCTACGTCCAGATGGGCTTCGACGTGGTCATCGTGCTGACCTCGTTGACCGTCGTCTCGCCGTGGATCGTGCTGCTCTCGGCCCTCGGCGCCGTCGTGTTGAACCTCGTGCTCGCGATGAACCACAAGGCCGGCCGGTACGTCGGACACACGTGATCACACCTTTCTGCCAGACTTCCGTGCACGACCGGTCTGTTTGAGGCATTCTCGTCTCGAAGCGGTCACTTTCTTCTTTCACGTCCCCGGACGTCACACCACCTAGGAGTCCCATGTCCAACAACACCGCCATGCCCCAGTCCGCCGGCACCGCCGCGGGCTACAACGTCCTCGCGATCGTCGGGTTCATCCTGGCCTTCGTCTTCAGCCTCGCCGGCCTCATCGTCAGCCTGATCGCCCTGTCGCAGATCAAGAAGACCGGCGAGCGCGGCCACGGCCTCGCCCTGGCCGGCGTGATCCTCAGCGCCGTCTTCCTCGTCGGCGGCATCATCATCGGCATCTCGGCGTTCAGCGCCGGCATGGCATCGGTCCAGACCTACTAGGTCGATCGACCCGGCGCACGAGCCGGGGAGCACAGGAGGCGCGGTGTCTGCAGAGCAGGCA
Organism: Frigoribacterium sp. CFBP 13605; assembly: GCF_014839405.1. NCBI lineage: Bacteria > Bacillati > Actinomycetota > Actinomycetes > Micrococcales > Microbacteriaceae > Frigoribacterium > Frigoribacterium sp. CFBP 13605. The sequence goes on from NZ_JACYNS010000047.1 coordinate 16,153, forward strand.
CCGCGCCTCCTTCGCGTCGCGGGCCCGTAGGCTCGATCACGCACAGGGCTCAGCCCTGCGGGGGGCCCCGCCCTACGGGGGGGTTCAGCCCTGCGGGGGATCGCGGTCGTCGGGGGTCGCCGTTAGCGTGTGGGCATGCGACGGTGTCTCGGCGAGGTGGAGGGCACACGCGCTGTGCCGTCCTCTCCGGGGCCACCCCGGGGCACGCAGATCGACCACGGCACCGCTCCGCAGGCCGGTGACCGCGCTCCGCGCGGCTCGCGGCCCGCACCGATGCACGAGTCGCCGAGGCACCGCCGCAGCCACCCCACCGCACCCGCCGCGGACGCAGGCGGGTCACCCCCGACACGGACTCCGCACCCGCCCCGGCGGCACCCGACCGCGACCCGCGCGGCCGGCGGTCGGACGACAACCGGGTGACCGCCCACTCCCCCGCGTCCGCCGTGGGCGCCCGCGAGCCCGATCCGGGTCCCGATGCCGTCGCGACCGCCCTCGCCGACGCCCTGCTCGCGGCCGAGTGGACCGTGGGTGCACTGGCCGCCGCCGCAGGCGAGGCCGTCGACGGGCCGGCAAGGTTCTGGCGTCCCCTCGCCCGCGACCTCGTCCGCGCCCTGCCCCGGGCACCGCACGACGACCCCCGCACGCTCACCGCCCACATCCGCCGCGATCCGGCCTTCACCGAGGCGGTGACCGAGGCCAGGAAGCGCGGCCGGCCCCTGCGCATCGTCCACCACGTGCCCGTGACGCAGGAGGCGCGCTCGGCCGACCCGCGCCTCCTGCGTCTGGGCACCGTGGCCGACGTCGCCCGACTGCTGCACCTGACCGTGGGCGAGCTCGACTGGTTCGCCGACCCCGGCCGGTGGAACCGCCGGATCGAGCGAGGTCCGCTGCAGCACCACCGGTACGAGTGGCGGGCACGGCCCGGACGCACGCCGCGGCTGCTCGAGGTGCCCGGGTTCCGCCTGCGCGACCTGCACCGCGTCGTGCTCGACGAGGTGCTGGCGGCGGTGCCGCTGCACGACGCGGCGCACGGCTTCGTCCCGGGGCGCAGCGCCGTCACCGGCGCGCGACGGCACGTCGGCCGAGAGGTCGTCATCGCCCTCGACCTGACCTCGTTCTTCGCCCGGGTCACCGCCGGGCAGGTGTTCGGCGCGCTGCGCCGCGAGGGCCTGCCGGACGCCGTCGCCCACGTGCTCACCGGGCTCTGCACGACCTCCGTGCCGCCGGGCGTGCTGTCGCGCATGCCGCCGGGCGGCAGCCCCGAGCAGCGGTTCGCCCTGCGTCACGCGCTCTCGGCCGCCCACCTCGCCCAGGGGGCGCCGACCTCGCCGACCCTCGCGAACGTGGCGGTGCGGAGGCTCGACTCGCGGCTCGCCGGCTACGCCCGGGCCGCGGGAGCGACCTACACGCGGTACGCCGACGACCTGGCGTTCAGCGGCGACGGCACGCTGGCGGGGCGGGCCGACGCGCTCGTGCGGGGCGTCGGACGCATCGTCGGCGACGAGGGACACCTGCTGAACCCGACGAAGACCCGGGTGCGCGGAGCGGCCACGCGACAGGTCGTCACCGGCGTGGTGGTCAACGCGGGCACGAACACGGTGCGCTCCGAGTACGACCGGCTGCGGGCCGTGCTGCACAACGCCGCCACCACCGGGCTCGAGGCACAGAACCGGGCCGGGCACCCGGACTTCGCCGCCCAGCTCTGGGGGCGCATCGGCTGGGTCGAGCAGCTGAACCCCGGGCGCGGGGCCCGGCTGCGCGCCGCCTTCGCGCGCGTCCCCCGGTGACCGGCGCCGCGCCTCCTGGCCGGCGCCGCGCCTCCTGACGACGAACGCACCGCATTCCGTGCACCGCACCGCGACGAGATCGGGTGTGGTGCACGGAACGCGGTGCGAAGGGTGCCGCGGACTGCCGCGGACTGCCGCGGACTGCCGCGGGCAGCCGCGGGCAGCCGGCGGACTACCGCTTGAGGTTGGTGAGCTCCTGCAGCACCTCGTCCGAGGTGGTGATGATGCGGGCGTTGGCCTGGAAGCCGCGCTGGGCGACGATCAGGTTGGTGAACTCCTGCGACAGGTCGACGTTCGACATCTCGAGCGAGCCGCTGGACAGCGAGCCGATGCCGGGCGAGCCGGGGGCGCCGACGGTCGCGGCACCCGAGTTGGCGGTGGCGCGGTAGCCCGAGTTGCCCTCCTTCTCGAGGCCGCCGGGGTTCGTGAAGGTCGCGAGGACGACGCGGCCGAGGCCGACCGTCGAGCCGTTGCTGAACTGGCCCATGAGCGTGCCGTCCTTCGACAGCGAGAAGCCCTGCAACGTGCCGGCCGCACGGCCGTTCTGCTCGGTGATCGACGTCGTGTTGAGCGCCGCGAACCCGGTGATGCCCGACAGGTCGACGGTGACGCCGTTGAGTCGCAGCGACGCCGCGCCCGCCTGCTTGCCGTCGGCGAAGGTCAGCGAGGCCGTGGCGCCTCCGTTGCCGTCGGTCGCGGAGGCGTCCCAGCCGGCCGTCGTGCGGGTGAAGGTGAGCGTCAGGGTGCGCTCGAGGCCGTTGGCGTCGAACACCTTGGTGTCGCGGACGATCTTGTCGCCGACCGCCGACTCGCTCGGCAGGTTGCCGCCGACCGTGGCGCTCGAGGTCGCCGTCGCGGGGGCCGCCGCGTTCAGGGGCAGCGTGATGTCGCCGAGCGCGCCTCCGTCGTTGATGACGCCGTTCGTGGCCGAGTAGCCCTGCACGATCTTGCCGTCGGACGACACGAGACGGCCGTCGGCGTCGAAGTCGAAGGCGCCCGAGCGGGTGTAGACGGTGTCGTTGCCGAGGCGGGTGACGAAGAAGCCGTCGCCCGAGATCATCAGGTCGGTCGCCTTGCCCGTGGCCTGCGCCGACCCCTGGGCGAAGTTCGTCGAGATGCCGGCGACCTGCACGCCGAGGCCGATCTGGGCGGGGTTCGTGCCGCCGATGCCGGTCTGCGGGCCGCCGGCGCCCTGCGTGATCTGCGACAGCGTGTCCTGGAACTGGGTGGTCGACGACTTGAAGCCGGCGGTGTTGACGTTGGCGATGTTGTTGCCGGTGACGTCGAGCATCGTCTGGTGCGAGCGGAGGCCCGAGATGCCGGAGTAGAGGGAGCGGAGCATGGGTGCTGCCTTTCAGCTGGGGAGAGATCTGGAGGCGCGTCCTGCGCGGGTGGTGCCGGTCGCGTCCTGCTCCCGGTGTGGTTCGAGGGGTGGTGCGGGTCGTGCGGGTGGTGCCGGTGGTGCTGCGGGGTGCGCGTCGGGGACGCGTGTCACGCCTTCGTGGTGGCGATGCCCGAGATGAGATCCAACGCGACCTCCTTCCCGCCGACCGAGACCTTGGGGACGGCCTCGGCGAACGACACGCTCGTCGCGGTGCCCTTCACCTCGACGCCGTCGGGTCCCGTGTAGCTGACCTCGCGGCCGACCAGGTTCGACGCGGCGATGCGCATCTGCAGCGAGAAGTTCTCGTTGGCCGTCGTCGTCTGCGCGGTGACCTGCTCCATCATCGCCAGCTGGGTGGTCTGCGACATCATGGCGTTGGTGTCCATCGGGGTCGACGGGTCCTGGTTCTTCAGCTGCGTGACGAGCAGCTTCATGAACATCTCGCTGTCCATCGTGTTCGCCGTCGCACGGCTCGAGCCGCTCTTCGCGGCGTTGGCGGCGGCGATCTGGGTCGCGACGTCGACGGTTCCCGATATCTGGTCGATCGAGGGCATGGGGTCTCCGGTTCAGGCCAGGACGTCGAGGGACGTCGAGAGGGACGAGGAGGCGCGGGCACGGTCGACCGCGCCCGTCGCGTCGAGGGGGTCGGTTCCGTCGCGCGGCGCGCGGCCGGTGGCGCCGCGCGCCTCGGCGGCGTCACGGGCCTGTCGCCCGGCGCCTCCGTCGGCGCCGGACTGCGCCCCGGGCGAGC